>CAXBHA010000566.1:0-2552 GCA_963974955.1 uncultured Yeosuana sp.
GAATGGGACAAGGTTGACGGTGCCATTGGTTATAAAATATATTGGCGAGACACGACGTCTCCAATCTGGGATAATAGTCGCTTTGTTGGTGATGTTTCAGAATTCATGCTTAATGGTATTGTTATTGATAATTATTTCTTTGGCATTGCTTCTGTTGGGAAAAATGGCTATGAAAGCCCCGTGGTATTTCCCAATAAAACAATAAAAAACTAATATTTATTAAATGTTAAAAAAGCTCATAATAATCGTCAGCTTTGTTATAATAGGAAGTACCTTCCTTCAAGCACAAGACCTATTAACAGAAAAAAATAATTTCACACACCAAGACACGCTTAGAGGATCCATTACACCAGAACGTGCGTGGTGGGATTTAACTTATTATCATTTAAACATTAAGGTTGACCCTAATTTAAAATATATTTCTGGAACTAACACGATTCAATATAAAGTGATTGGCTCACAAAAAGATTTACAAATTGATTTGCAGCCACCATTAAAAATAACTAAAGTTATTCAAGATGGTGAGAAACTTCAAGTAAGACATGAAGGGAAAGCGCATTTTATAAAACTTAAGAATATACAAAACATTGGAAGTGTTCAAACGCTTGACGTCTTTTATGAAGGGAACCCCAAAGAAGCCGTTAATGCGCCTTGGGATGGTGGTTTTTCATGGAAAAAAGACAACAATGGCAATGATCTTGTAGCCACATCCTGTCAAGGTCTAGGAGCCAGTGTATGGTGGCCAAATAAAGACCATATGTATGATGAAGTAGATAGCATGCTGATAAGCGTTAACGTACCCAAAAACTTAATGGATATTTCTAACGGTAGGCTAAGAAGTATAGAACAACATGGTGACACAACAACCTATAATTGGTTTGTAAAAAATCCCATCAATAATTATGGAGTGAATGTGAATATTGGCGACTATGTCCATTTTTATGAAGTTTATCAAGGTGAAAAAGGCCCTTTAGATATGGATTATTATGTATTAAAGGACAATCTAGAAAAAGCAAAAGAACATTTTAAAGATGCACCAAGAATGATGAAAGCATTTGAATATTGGTTTGGTCCTTACCCTTTTTACGAAGATGGTTACAAACTGGTAGAAGTGCCTTACCTTGGTATGGAACACCAAAGCTCGGTCACTTATGGTAATCATTATCAAGTAGGTTATTTGGGACATGATTTATCTGGAACTGGCTGGGGTTTAAAATTCGATTTCATAATAATTCATGAATCTGGTCACGAATGGTTTGCCAACAATATAACCTATAAGGATATTGCCGATATGTGGATTCATGAAGGGTTTACAGCCTATTCAGAAAATTTATTTTTAGACTATTATTATGGAAAAGATGCTTCGGCAGATTATGTGATTGGTACCAGAAAAAATATACGAAATGATAAACCCATTATTGGTTATTACAATGTTAATAATAAAGGCTCAGGAGACATGTATTATAAAGGGGCCAATATGTTGCATACCTTGAGACAGCTTATTGAAGATGATGAGAAATGGCGACAAATTTTACGTGGTTTAAACAGAACTTTTTATCATCAAACCGTTACTACAAAACAAATAGAGGAATATTTATCGAAAGAAACAGGCATTGATTTAACCGAATTTTTCAATCAATATTTAAGGAATACAGAAATTCCAACCTTAGAATATAAAATTGAAAACAAAGAACTAAAATACCGCTATACACATATAGTAAACAATTTCGATATGCCAGTACAAGTAACCATTAACAACAAAAAACAATGGTTATTCCCAACTGCTGAATGGAAAACCATCCCTTTAAAATCCAATACAGTAGATTTTAAAATTGATAGAGATTTTTATATTGATGAACATAGAATATAAATGGCAGAGGAAATTTCAGAATTATATTTTAAAAAAGATGAAGACTGGAGGAAATGGTTGCATGATAACCATGAGTCGTCACAAGGAGTTTATTTAATTTTTTTTAAAGTTACCCATGAAAATGACAGTATGCGTTGGGAGGAAGCTGTGAAAGTTGCCCTATGTTATGGATGGATTGATTCTACGGTTAAAAGTTTAGGAGACGGAAAACGAAAACAATACTTTACACCACGCAATCACAAAAGTGTCTGGAGTGCCTTAAACAAAAAATATATTGAAGAGTTAATCTCCTTAGGTTTAATGCATAGTTCGGGTCTAGAAAAAATTGAAATCGCTAAACAAAATAAGTGTTGGGCAGCGCTAGATGATGTTGAAAATGGTATTATTCCAAAAGATTTACAAAGAGAGTTTGATAAAAATCAAATTGCCTTTAACAATTACCAAAGCTTTGCCCCATCATATAGAAAAAGTTATTTATACTGGCTAAATCATGCAAAACGAGAAGCTACAAGACAAAAACGAATCAAGGAAATCATTGAGTTATGTGCAAATAATAAAAAATCCAGAAGTAATTGGTAGGCTAAAATAGATTTCCTTCTAATTTGCATAAATATTCGGCTCTATAGTTTGCTGATTGATAGAATTCTTAAATATTTGAAGCATACGCTTGGCTATACCGGTC
>CAXBHA010000567.1:0-2552 GCA_963974955.1 uncultured Yeosuana sp.
TTCACCATTCTTAGTATTGGCTACCGGTCTAAATGTTTTATTATTATAATTCATGATGTATCGGATTAGCTTTTTATATACCTATATTTTAATTCACACTAAACTTCTCACGATATGCCGTTGGACTGATACTTTCTTTCTTTTTGAACAACCTTTATTTCTATTGCTGGTAACGGCTCGAATATGCGTAGTGCGGAATTTCAAGGCACTTCGCTGTCAAACCGCTACTTTGTTTATTAAATGTTTTAACGTTCAAATTTACTAAATAGACCGCATTACGTATATTTATTATTAAGCAAAGTTTAATTACTAATCACTTCTGATATCTCAGCAGCTATTTCCTCAACAGTATATGAGGATGTATTTCGAGCTAATTTATCTGCAAGTGACGGGCTAAATTCAATAACTTCTTTCTTTGTAATATTATGCCAAATCGGTAACACTACTTGTTCATTTGAAATAGATTTTGTTATTATTCCATCAAGTTCATAATTTGTCCAACCCTTCTTTATGAATTCTTTAGATAATACAACTATACCAAAACGACTATTCACCAACCCTTGGTCAATTTTCCGTCTTAATGAATCCCCAATTTTTAATTCAAATTCATCGTACCACACTGTCAATCCAAACTCTTTTAGAGCATGAGCCAATGGTCTCACAACTTCATCCTTATCTTCCGATGCATGGGATATAAAAACATCGAAATCACGTTTTTCATCATCATACTCAGGTGGCTTGTTTCTATCTTGGACTAAAGAGGGAACTGTTGATAAAGCTGGTTCTCGAAGTCGGGAAGTGAACCTGGAAGAGTGCGTACAGAAGTCCGAACAGAACCTCTTAATCCTTGCATATCAACGGTAACATACCAATGTCCTGAATTAGGAATCTGTAGTCTAACTGGTGATTTTTTAGCCAAACCACCAGTATATCTGTGCCTTCTGCCATTTTTATAACTTTGATAATTTGAAGAATCCATTAATCGCACATTAGCTGCACTACCAGATAATGTAATTTCAATGATTTCTCCACGTTTTTTTTGACCTAAGTCATAAACATTAAATTTCATAGGCTTATTGTATAAAATAATCTGACCCTGTAAATTGTGACCAAGATAAGGAAAGAGTTGGTCTAGTTGGACGAGTTTCTCTTGTACTTTTTGTCGGTCTTGTTCGTCTTGTTGAGCGAGTTGGTCTTGTTTTTCTAGTTGGTCTTGTTGGCCCTCCTGTTGAATCAGATGTGAAGAATGTTGTTTTACCTTGTCTATCATAAAACCAACCATTATTAATCCATCCAAGATATCTACCTGAATAATTATATAAATATTCTTTTTTTAAATATCCAACTGGAGATCCATCATAAAGATAGATGTGTTCTCTATCATCATTTATGTATGCAACAGCTTCGCCATGTTTATTATAAAGTGTATCCATATTATTTCAAATTTGCAGTGTCGTACCATATTTTGCCTAACGGTTAGTATATGAAGCGTAGCATCCCGCAGGGTGCTATGATTTCATATACAGTGTTAACACCTTTTATTACATCCTTTTCGCAACAGTTTTGATAAATTCTAAACCTTGCATTGTGAATCTACCATCCTCAGTAATATTTCCATATCTAAGGAATCTATCATGTATGCTTCTAGGGAAGTTTTCACGGTCAAATTTTAATTTACGTTCTAAATAGTCATATGGCGCTTCAATAATCATTTGAATGTCAAAGTCACTCATTTTAAGCATATCAACAGCCATATTTCGAACAGAGGCAGGAACACTATGTATTAGCTCATTTTCTCTTGTTCTTTCGCTGTGTTTAATTTCTCTTTTCAGAAAATGTAGCTCCTTTGTCAAATTTAAAATTTCATGTTCTTTGCTTTTCAGACTGCTAATAACTTCATCCTTTTCAGTTTCACTTAGTTTAGCTTTTTTCATTAAAGAGGAAAGTATTTCATCTTTTTCGTTTACCTCTTTTTCTAATTTTTGTTTTTCTTCTTCTAATTCTTTTTTAGTGGAATCCAATTCTTCCGAATTTGTTATTCCTCCATCAAATTTATCTCTTAATCCACTATATCCTTCATCAAGATGCTTTAATCGCTCTCCAAAACCCGCTTCAATTCTTCCGAGTATTTCCGAAATATCTTTGGTAAACTTAAAGGTGTTATCGTAAAACTTATTACTTGTATCAGTAGCTTTAAAATAGAATGCTACTGAAAGTGCAATAGCAAAAATCGCTAGAGTTAGCGAAAGCAAATCGGAAAAACTAAAATTTGAAAAGTCAAAGGTTACATTTGAAATCGCCAATTTATATGCAACAAGTGCAAATAAAATTACACCTATAATAATCTTCGCAATACTTTCTCTATTCTTAATCTTATAGCTTAAATCTGCCGGTAATTCCTTCTTTTTTTTATTTTCTATTTGACTTTCTTTTAATTGGTGCTATCGGTTTAGCTATGAACAGTACGGGAGCAAACTGGCGTTAACATTCCGCCACGCACATAGCAAAATCTTTTTGTTTTGTTTTTTTCTTTTTATTGTTTAAAGCAAAAT
>CAXBHA010000568.1:0-2551 GCA_963974955.1 uncultured Yeosuana sp.
GTACTTCAAGATTTTTAATGTTTTCTATAAATGTATCTTGAGTCAAATGTTTTAAAATAAGCTCCCTTTCTTCTAGAAGTTTTTGCACTCTAACAAGTATATGATTTGGATGGAATGGTTTTGGAATATAAGAGTTTGCTCCACTTTCCAATCCTTCAATACGATGCAAAATAGAACTTTTTGCAGTAAGCATTATTATAGGTATATGGCATGTTCTATTCTCGTTTTTAACTTTTTTACAAAGTTCTATGCCATCCATTACAGGCATCATAACATCAGTAATAATGATATCTGGAATTTCCTTTTTCATCTTTTCCAAGGCCTCAAATCCATTGTTGGCTATTATGATTTTATACTTTTCTTTTAATAATTCATTTAAAAATAATTGAATTTCTCTCTCATCTTCAACAATCATTATCACTTTGCGTTTTTCTAAAAAAGCTTCAAGTGATGACATTTTATTTAATACATCCTCAGAGCCATTAGGCGTTTCGTCAAGTATATTTTTAAGATAATCTGAAATCAAGATTTGGCTTCCCCCTATATCTATTTCATTGTCTTTAAATGATTCCTTACTGCAAGGGAGCATAATTGAAAAAACAGTGGCTTTATTTGGCTTGCTTGAGACATTGATGTCTCCTCTTAACACCGTTACCAGTTTTTTAATATATGCCAAGCCAATACCTGTTCTAAACAAATTGGTATCCCCTTTATCTTTGGTATCTGTAAGAAAAAATTTATCGAATAATGATTCTAGTTTCTCTTTGGAAATACCCTTTCCAGAATTGGATACTTTAATAGAAAGTGTCTTTATTTCATCGCCTTGAATGTTAAACTGTAGTTTAATGCTACCATCTTTAGGGGTATATTTAAACGCATTGGACAACAGGTTAAAAATTATTTTTTCAATTTTATCCTTATCATACCAACCGACCAACTCAGTTGGCAACTCTAAATCATACTCAATATTCTTATCCAATGCCCATTCATCAAACAACTCTGCTATTTGCTCAATCAAATTAACCAAATCAAACTGTTTTACTGTAACTTCCAAATAATCGTATTCAGCTTTTCTAAATTCGAGCAATTGTTGCGTTAAAAACAGGAGTCTCGATGAATTTCTCTGGATCATATTTATAAACTTCTTGCTTCGCTCTCCCAGATTTTCAAATTCAGCAAGTTTTTGCACGGGCCCCACTATCAAGGTTAAAGGTGTTTGAAATTCATGGGCAATATTTGTAAAAAAATCAAGTTTATTTTGATGAATTTCTTCTTCTCGTTTTTGAAAAAGTATATTTTGCCTTAATTTATACTGTTTGTTAAAATAGCTCCACACTAAAAGTAAAAAAAGAAACAATAAGATAAAATAAATCAATATTGCCAAATTTGATTGCCAGTAAACAGGTTTGATTTTAATATCAATCGCATGAACTTTATTGCTCCAAACACCATCGCTATTAGACCATTTAATCCACAAAGAATAAGATCCCTTTGGCACATTGGTAAAGGAGATAATTTTTCTATTGTTAATGGTATTCCAATCTTGGTCAAAATTATCTAGTTTATAGGCATATTGACACTTTTCGCTGTTTATATAAGTTAAAGCTGCCAATTCAACATCAAAAAAGTTTTGATTATGTTCTAAAACGATAGATGGAAATGTTTTTGAATTTGGTGAAACAACAAGTCCTTGATAATATGGAACTTCTTGATTTTGACCACTAATTTTATCTATAAGAATATCCGGTATAGCTTGGGATTCTTCTATTTTAGAAGGCAAGAAATAATTAAAGCCTTTAATTCCTCCCATAAAAACAAAATCTGTACTATCATTTTGATAAAAAGCACCATCTGCAAATTCATTGTTTTGCAATCCTTCATTTTTAGTATAGTTGATAAATTTTGACTTATTGAATACAAAATTTGATAACCCAAAATTTGTGCTTATCCAAAGATTGGATTCTTTATCTGAAATAATACCGTGGACTGTATTATTGGGAAGCCCGTCATTTACTGTAAAGTTTTTAAACCTAGGCTTTTCACCGTCATTAAATTCTTCAAGTACATTCAAACCAAAACTCGTTCCTATCCAAAGTCTTTTTTCTAAATCAGTATGAAGACATAAAATATCATTATTTGATAGACTTTGTGGATCGTTTTTTCTGTTTTTGAATGTTTTAAATCTATTGGTTTCCTTATTAAAAAGATTTAATCCTCCTAATCTTGTGCCAATCCAAAGTTCCTTATTGTTTTTGGGAACTATTGAAAAAATAATATTGCTACTTAAAGATTTATTTACTCCATTTGCAGCTAAATATTGCTTAAATTCACTTATTTTTAAATTCTCTCTTTCACGTGAAATTTTAAAACGAATCATTCCATATCCATTCGTGCCTAACCAAATAAATCCACTTTCATCTTGATAAATTGTATACGTGGACTTAAAATAACTGCATAACTTAGTTCCAGAAATTTCAGACCAACCAATAAGCTTTGATTTTTTTAAGTCAAAAATATTAATTCCTTCTCCATCTGTACCAACAAAAATAAG
>CAXBHA010000569.1:0-2551 GCA_963974955.1 uncultured Yeosuana sp.
CTCGCTCCCACGCTCGGGCGTGGTCGCTGTGGGTGGAGTACCTAATAAATTTGTCTCAAATTTATTAGGTACTCCAGTGGTTTAGTTTTGGGAATAAGTCAAGTCTTTAAAAATTTGGCGACTTTGCAAATATGCCCAAACATGGCGGTTTTACTACTCCTCTCCCTATTATTTTTATACGTTGCTATGTGCCAACGCTTTCGTGCCGTTAGTTTTCTTTTTCAAATTCTTCCATTTCTTTATAGAATTCTAGGGCTTTTTCAACGAACTTTCCTCCCGAACCTGCAATTAAGTTTCTAAACCATTTTTTATTTAAGTTTTCAGGCTTATGGTTTTTGTATAACCAATAAGAAAAGTAAATAAAACTGCCAGTTAGGATTATTTGAAAGATAATATAGGATAAACCCATATCTTGCGGAAACCAACGATCGCTTAAATAAAAGGTAGTCCAAAACGGAAACTGTAAGACCATAGTTTTGGAGTGGTTGATTATGGAAAGTTGAAGCTTTGATAATCGTTTCTGAATTTCTAGCACGCTACCATTGTAATTTATATTTTTTGTCCAAACAAGATGTTTAATATAGTCCGCAAACCCTTTTATATTTATTAAAGCGATTGCAGAAATGGAAACAATAAAATGATTACTTGCCAAAGAATAATTTGAAATAGCATAAAACAAGGCATAACCCAATAGGAGAAAATAAAACACGAAGGCTATAATCCCCGTCGTTTTAAATTCTATATTTTCCATTTCATTGATTTTTAAGTTGATTGAATTCCTTTTTTAATTTGCTTTTAATCCTGCCGATTTTTGTTGCGACATTAGTTTCTGTAATTCCGATGATTTCTGAAATTTCTTTGTAGTTTTTTTCTTCTAGATATAGCAACATTAATGCCTTGTTTAAATCATTTAATTTTGAAATTATCTGGTTAAGCAATCCCAAATACGTAGGTTGTACGATCTGTTTCTTTCAGTGTTTTTGGTTTTACAATATAATAGTTTCTAGTTACTGTAATGCTACAACCTGCTGAGAGTATTGTAAATGCTATGGCAGCTACAATAATTATTCTGATGTTTTTGTACTTCATTTTGGTTAGATTTATTAAAAAATATTCGTCCTTTCTTAATTATTCGCACAATGGTTCCAAAAATCACACTTTTTGAAGAAAATTTTATCAGTTAAGAATTCGGCTTAAACTTTTAATGAAATTTAGAGAAGATGTATAATGTTATTCCTGAAAATTTTTCCGCTTGCATCTAACTGCACAGATAGAATTCCGTTTTAATGACCTTTATCGATTGTTAAATGAAGTTAGTTGAATTTTCTGTCAAAGTCTATAAAATCAGTTCTTTTTAACAATTTACATTTGTTAATAACTACTTTTAAATAAAGAACACATAATTCATAAATTTAAGTTGAATTTTTAACTTTGTAATCTAACTTTTTCAAATGGAGCATTTTGTAGTATCGGCTAGAAAATACAGACCACAAACGTTTAAAGACGTTGTGGGCCAGCAGGCCATTACAAATACATTGTTAAATGCTATTAATAGCAACCATCTGGCTCAAGCCTTATTATTTACAGGCCCTCGTGGCGTTGGCAAAACAACATGTGCCCGGATTCTGGCGAAAATGATTAATAGTGATGGAACCGAAAAAGAAGATGAAGACTTTGCCTTTAATATTTTTGAACTGGATGCGGCATCCAATAATTCTGTTGATGATATTCGGAATTTGACCGACCAAGTTAGAATACCCCCACAAGTCGGAAAATATAAAGTATATATCATTGACGAGGTGCACATGCTGTCTGCTTCTGCCTTTAATGCCTTTTTAAAAACACTTGAAGAGCCTCCAAAACATTGTATTTTTATTTTAGCCACCACTGAAAAACATAAAATTATTCCAACCATATTATCGCGTTGTCAGATTTTCGATTTTAAGCGTATTACCGTTAAAGATGCTAAAGAATATTTAAAGTATATTGCAAAAGAACAAGGTGTTACGGCCGATGATGATGCACTTCATATAATTGCACAAAAGGCTGATGGCGCCATGCGTGATGCCCTTTCTATTTTTGATAGAGTGGTTAGTTTTTCGGGCAAAAACCTAACTCGTCAAGCAGTTACCGAAAATTTAAACGTCCTTGATTACGAAACGTATTTTAAAAGTACAGATCTTATTTTAGAAAATAATATTCCAGAAATATTAGTGCATTTTAATGATACCTTGTCAAAAGGCTTTGATGGGCATCATTATATCGCTGGATTAGCATCTCATTTTAGAGACTTATTAGTAAGTAAAACCCCAGAAACTATCGATTTATTGGAAGTTGGCGACCAGACAAAAGCAAAATACTTAGAACAATCAAAACTAGTATCCCAACAGTTTTTACTGGAAGGCATCAATCTAGCCAATGACTGCGATTTAAAATACAAATCCAGCAAAAACCAGCGGTTACTCGTTGAACTTTGCCTTATGCAGCTCGCCTCTATCACATTTGATGGAGAAAAAAAAAATAGCAACCATTACATAATACCAGCTTCTTA
>CAXBHA010000570.1:0-2540 GCA_963974955.1 uncultured Yeosuana sp.
TTGCTGTAGGTCTGCTCTGTAATTTTTCTTCGGAAATATTGGACACGGCTCCAGTGATATCCGACTTTTTTTGAACACCATAACCCACAACTACTACCTCATCCAGTCCTGCAGCACTTTCTTCCAGAACAATATTAACACTGGCCTGTCCATTAAGAGGAACTTCCTTGGTAGAGTACCCAATATAGGAAATCACTAAAGTTGCACTTTCATTGGCCACCTCAATAGAAAAATTACCATCAAAATCGGCAGTAACGCCGTTGGTAGTCCCTTTTTCTACCACATTGGCACCTGCCAAAGGAATACCGTCGCTATCCGTAATAACCCCAGAAACCAACTGCTGAAGCTTGACTGGACTGTTTTGGACCTCCTGTTTGAAGGTTTTGGCCTTAGCCTCACGTTCTTTGAGGAAAATTTGTTTGTCTACCACATTATGCGTGGTCCTAGTGTTTCCAAATATCCTTTCAAGGATTTTAGTCACCAACTCTTTATTGGCTTTTACACTTACTACACGGTTTAGATCAACTTCTTTTATTTGATATACAAAGTGGAAATCTGTTTTACTTTCAATTTCATCAATCAGCCTTTCTACCGTTACATTGTTAAGGTCCAATGTAATCTTTGTACGCTGTGCATAGGATGAATTGGCCTGCATGGTAAACAAGACCAAAAACATGAATAACATACTGATTTTCATCTTTAAACTGAGTTTAAGCAATGGGTACGACCTTCTCTTTTGGTCAAGAATTTTTTTCATACTTTTATAATGTTTGATTGTGGTTATACTTAATGGTTAATCACTTCTACCGATCGGGAAATGGTGACGCATTTTCCGATTTTTTTATGAACCCTTCCCAGGGTGGTATAAAGTGGATTTTTTGGTTTTTTTAGTTCTTCATTGGCGGTATATGTTTTAATTTTAATTAATTAGTTTACAATTATTTCATGGTCATCAATTACAGAATAATCAATACTGTACTCACTCTTAAAGTAGTCCAATATTTTATTGATTGGCATGTCCCCAAAACTGGCATTGAACTTGGCCGACGCTAGTTTCGAATTTTTGTTAACGATCTTTACATCGTAGTGTCTCTCCAGTTTTTTTAGGATGTTCTCGAAAGTCATATTCCTGAAGACCAATACCCCGTTCACCCAAGAAGTATATATACTGGTAACCACTTCTTCCGTGGTAATATTACCTTCTGTATTATCGTAGCTCCCTTTATGGCCCGGAATAAGCAGTGTTCCTTCACCACCATCGGTTAATTCCGTTCCCGGGAACAACCCTACAGACCCCTCTACCAAAACCACCTCCTTTAGTTGATCTTCAGGATAAGCCGATACATTGAACTTGGTTCCAAAAACCTTAATATTCAAATCAGCAGCATTTACAATAAAAGGCCGGTCCGTATCTTTCGCTACTTCCAGAAAGGCCTCACCGGTCAAGTATACCCTTCGCTCTTTTCCTTCTATAAATTCCACCGGATACTTTAGGGATGAGCCCGAATTTAAATAGGCCACGGAACCGTCGGATAGCTTTAGTTCAAAATGCTTGCCATATGGCACATGGAGCGTATTGAAGATAGGTTCTTCCGACCAGGTTTTGTTTGAATTGGTATAAACTAGTTGGGTACCCACTTGGGAGCCGACTACATTACCTTCAGAGTCGATTACTTCTAAGGTGCCATCTTCCGATATAACTTGGATATTTCCATCCTCACGTTCCAGGGTAATAAAATTCTCTTTTGGGGCAAATACTTTGGCAGGATTCTCTTCAGTTAAATTTTCATTGACAAAGTACCCCAAGGTCATTGAAAAAATTACAATCGCTGCATACTTAAGGAAACTTCTTAACTTGAATCTTTCAAGATTGCTTTTGTCTTTCTTAATTTTATCCAGCAAAAGGCGTTTTGATTTCTCTGTATCGTAGGATTTCATTTTACGGTCAATTCTATAATTCAATTTTATATAATCGTTAAAAAGCTGATCATTTGAAGGCTTCTTAAGTTCAATTTCCAATTGATCCAACTCCTTGGCAGAGATCGAAGACGTAATATATTTTACTATTAATTTATATACCTTTTTTGGTTTCATAAGCTACACAATTGACATTTATACGAAGCCGTTTTAAGAAACCCTTATTTTTTTCACATTTTTTTTTCATATTTACCATAATTTCAAACCAAAAAAAACCAAATCGCAAAATGAAGGGGAATTTCGAGAACCAATCCGTTCTTATCGAAGACTTAAAAAAGGGAAATGAAGCTGCCTATGAATATTTGGTGGAACATTATCACAACAGACTATGTGTTTATGCCCACAGTCTAATTAAGGATGATCTTATGGCCGAAGACATAGTACAAAATGTATTTGTACAAGTTTGGGAAAAGCGACACAAACTGAAACATGATTTTTCCTTGGAAAATTATTTGTACAAATCCGTTCACAATAAGTTTATTGACCAGTACCGAAAGGGCAAGGCGGTAATGGCCCTGGAAAAAAAGTATATCGAAGCTTTGGAGTTGGCGGTTGAAGAAAAG
>CAXBHA010000571.1:0-2535 GCA_963974955.1 uncultured Yeosuana sp.
AATTGGATAGTTATTAACTACGCCACCATCAATTAAAATCCGATCATTAATAACAACGGGTTGATACAATGAAGGTAACGCACTGCTAGCCAAAACCGCCTGAGCCAAATTCCCCCTATCTAGAACAACCTGTTCGCCAGTTTCAATATCGGTTGCAATACAAAAAAATGGAATGGGAAGATCTTCAAAATTTTCAATGTTATTTACAGGTAATGTTAATTTTGATATTAATCCAAACGCATTTTGTCCTCTTGAGAGTGCTGATGGTAATTTAATTTTAAAGTTGTCAAATGGTAAAATCACCGCATATTTTTCAGAATTTTCCCGTTCGTAAAATGTTTTTGTCTTTCTTGGAATATTGTCATTTATAAGATCATCAAAATCGGCAGCATTAAAAATAGAGTCAATTTGAATGCCAGAATATCCAGAAGCGTACAAAGACCCAATGATGGCGCCCATACTTGTTCCTGCAATATAATCTACTCGAATCCCTAATTTGTCAATAACTTTAAGAACGCCAATATGTGCGAGCCCTTTAGCACCACCACCGCTTAAAACCAGACCAACTTTAATATTGTCTTTATCGGTATGTTGCGAAAACCCGTAAATACAAAAAAACAATGTCACTATAAGTAGGTAATGTCTCATTTATGGTAAAAGTTATATACTTTTTTTGCTCTTGACACGCCAATTACAGGCTCCAACTCCTCTAATTTTGCATGTGCAACACGTTTGGCAGATTTAAAATGTTTTAAAAGATCTATCACTGTTTTATCCCCTATTCCTATAATAGTTTCAAGCTCTGTGTTTAACGCACTTTTACTTCGCTTATTCCGGTGGTGTTCAATACCAAATCGATGTGCTTCATTTCGCAATTGCTGAATCACTTTAAGCGTTTCGCTTTTTTTGTCTAAATATAAGGGAATTGGATCATTTGGATAGAATAATTCTTCTAAACGTTTTGCAATGCCAATAATCGCTATTTTTCCTCTCAAGTTTAAATCGTCCAAAGCATTTAAAGCTGACGACAATTGACCTTTTCCACCATCAATAATGATTAATTGTGGTAAGGATTGGTTTTCATCTAGCAAGCGTTTGTAGCGCCTGTGTACCACTTCTTCCATGGAAGCAAAATCATTCGGGCCTTCAACAGTTTTTATATTAAAGTGTCTATAATCCTTTTTACTTGGTTTTCCATTTTTAAAAACAACACAAGCCGCCACTGGATTCGTGCCTTGGATATTGGAATTGTCAAAACACTCAATGTGTCTTGGTTCTACTGAGAGACGTAAATCTGTTTTCATTTGTGCCATAATCCTAGTTACGTGCCTATCAGGATCGGTGATTTTTATTTGCTTAAACCGCTCCATTCTATAATATTTTGCGTTTCGAAGCGATAAATCTAAAATATGTTTTTTGTCCCCTAATTTTGGAATGCTCACTTTAATATCATCGCCCAATTTAACATGAAAAGGCACATAAACCTCTTTAGAATTTGAGATAAAACGTTGTCTAATTTCCGTAATGGCCAGCTCCAATAATTCTTGATCCGTTTCATCCAGTTTCTTTTTAATTTCTAAGGTATGCGACCGAATAATAGAGCCATAGGATAGTTGCAAAAAATTGACATAGCCATAACTTTCATCGCTTATAATTGAAAAGACATCAACATTACTGATCTTTGGATTTACAATGGTCGATTTGGCTTGATAGTTTTCAAGAATTTCAATTTTTTCTTTTATTTTTTGAGCCTCTTCAAAATACATGTTTTCTGCACATTGTTTCATCTGAATTTTAAATTGAGATAACGAATCTTTAAAATTTCCTTTTAAAATTTCCTTGATTGCTTTTATTTTTTCGTTGTATTCATCCTCAGTTTCATAACCTTCACAGGCGCCTTTACAATTGCCCAAATGATATTCCAAGCATACCGAATATTTACCGCTTTCAATCTTTTCTTTTGCCAAATCATAATTACAATTTCGCAAATGATATAATCCTTTAATTAAGTCAAGTAATGTCGACACGGTTTTCATACTTGTATACGGCCCAAAATAGTCGCTTCCATCTTTAATAATGCGTCGTGTTGAAAATACTCTAGGGAAACGCTCATTTTTTATACAAATCCATGGGTAAGATTTATCATCCTTCAACAGTACATTATAACGTGGTTGATACTTTTTAATTAGGTTGTTCTCTAAAAGCAATGCATCGGTCTCTGTCTCGACAACAATATGCTTTATTGACGCGATTTTTTTTACTAAAACCCTGGTTTTTCCATTGTCATGGTTTTTTGTAAAATAGGAACTAACACGTTTTTTTAAATCTTTCGCTTTTCCAACATAAATAATGGTTCCTTCCGCATCAAAATATTGATAAACTCCTGATTGGTGAGGTAAGGTTTGAATTTGAATTTCTAAAGCAGAGTTACTCATAAAATCAAAGATAATACATATATAAAAACAATTCGATGTTATTAGTTTGAATGTCCGTATTCATTCATAATACCATTTTTGTCATTCAGAATGGAGTGAA
>CAXBHA010000572.1:0-2524 GCA_963974955.1 uncultured Yeosuana sp.
GGATAAAAAAGAATAATTGAACATTTGTTTTAAAACTTTGCCTGGGAATTACAAAAAAGAGGCTCAATACAATGGAAAGAATACATATGACTAGTTGTGTTCGACTTCCAAGTCTAAAAACACTTAATAACGATGCTATAAAAATTACACCGCCTATAAGTTGAAGTAAGATTGGTGTTTTAGGTTTTCTGATCAAAAATATAATGGGTATAGTCATATTAAAGGTAAGGTAAGCGGCCATCAATGTGGCCTTGGTTGCTTTGCCGTTCCAAAAGATGGGGATGTCACGATTTAACTGAGCAAAGCCTCCCTCACGCAAGTTGATAAGAACAGAAATTAATGAGGATAACGAAAAAATAAAGCCTATTGAAAATAATAATACAACAATTTGCCTTGGTCTTATACCATCCACCATTAGATATTTTCCCAACAAATAAAAGAATCCAGGGAAAAGTGCATAGATAAATATGAATTGAACACCACTCTTTAATTCTACAGCGTAGAACAATGCATAAGAAATAGAGAAAAAACTGACAAATACAAAATCCCTATCAAAAAAAAGAATTAGTTTTTTAGTATTTAGTATTAATGACAATATTAAAATATAACCAAATAAAAATCCTTTCCCAAATGGGTCTAGTAAGTAAAGAATAAAAGGAATAAGGTAGATTAACCCTATTTGCTTTCTATAGGAATTTAAATTCATAATCCTATATTTAATTTTTTAATGAATTTCGCAGGGTTACCTCCCCAAATTTCATCATCCGGTATAGATTTAGTTACTACAGAACCCGCTCCAACAATGGATCTTTCACCTATAGTGACACCTTTTAATATAATACTATATGCGCCTATAAAACAATGGTTCTTTAATATAA
Source organism: uncultured Yeosuana sp. (assembly GCA_963974955.1). GTDB lineage: Bacteria > Bacteroidota > Bacteroidia > Flavobacteriales > Flavobacteriaceae > Yeosuana. The sequence continues at coordinate 879 of CAXBHA010000572.1, forward strand.
CTTTCTTCATTATAGAAACGTCTTTACTTGAATCCATTCTTTGTAAATGATTAAGGGAATGTGCATCAGAATCATAAATTTTGACCCCTCCGCCAATTTTTACATAATTCCCTATAACAATAGAATCTCGACAAACGAATGTCGCATTTGATAAACCGGTATTATTTCCTATTTGGACTGTCGCATTTTTATTTTTTATCTTAAAAATAGTTCTTGATGCCTCACCTATGTGATTCGACCGTCTAGACGAATTTATTTTAACATTCTCACCCAATATTAAACGTCCTTTCCCGGTTATCATTAATCTCCCGTTAATCTTAGGATAATTTGAAAATGTTACGTTCTTATACTTAAATAAAAACCAGTTGTAAATTCTCGGGTATAGTTCTAGAAAAAAAATTAAAATATTTTTTACCGTACTCATTTTAAATGTTTAGTTCTATAATTTTATTATAGATATTTTTGAGATTAACGCAGTTTGTTTTCCTGTCATGACGCGAAGTAGCAACTTCAATTCCATTAGTCGAAATTTCAGAAGCCATATCATCGTTTAGAAAAATATGTTTTAGATATTGAGCTAGCATTTCTACCTCTTCAAATCTATATAAAAATCCGGTTTTATGATGCTGAATCATATCAGGAGTACCTCCAACATAGGAAGATATACATGGTACCCCTAAAATTTGGGATTCACCTAAAGAGTTAGGGCTGTTTTCTATACTGGAAGGACAGACAAAAACATGTGAATTTAAATATTGGTTTCGCATTTCTATTTCTGAAAGAACTCCTAAATATTCTATATTATTTTGTAAGCCATATTTTTTTATCAATTTATTTAAAAACCTCCCATAACCCTTTAACTTCAACTTTTCTTTTATAGAGGATTCCCTTTCTAAAATATTACCTCCCGCAAATTTAATTTTAACTGAAGGAAAATCTTTCTTAATTAAATTGACAGCTTTCAAAACTTGATGCATGCCTTTGATTGGATATCCAGATTGACTAATAAATATTGAAAAATTTTCTTTTTTATTAATATTCCATTTTTTTTCTTGGTAAAAAGAATCTCTAAGGGATTCATTGCAGAAATGATAGTTGGAATTTGGATTCATTACAGATGAATGATGTTTATCCCATTCAGTTCTTCCAATTACATTATTGACAATTGAAAAATATTCCGTTTCTACCTTATCACCTCTATTTTTAAAACTATTTTGCAATTGCCATATAGTCTCTTGTTTAATCAAATCTCTAAGAGTAACAGATTTAATAATTTCCCAGAAAGTGATGCCTCCTTTGAAATATCTTTCGTACACGCTAATTAGCCCTTGTATGGAAATAACATATTTTAATTCCGGACATGCTTTTATCAAAGATAGTCCATGAGCGTGTTCCGTACCGTGAATATGAACAAGATCTGGATTAACTTTTTTGATAATATCTTTCCATTTTTTTTCTAAGGTAGAATCATATTTACTTATAGATTTCTGACTTTTTATCAAAAAATAGTCTATATTATTTTTTGATATATAAAATTCATCTTTATTTGGTCTAGCTGTTACTACTGTTAAAGATATACCAGAAGCAGCCGTTATTGCTAGGTACTTAATGCTACAGAAACGTATAGCCCAAGTAAAGTCTTGGCT
>CAXBHA010000573.1:0-2517 GCA_963974955.1 uncultured Yeosuana sp.
GGGCCACCACCTACAATTACAAAATTTAAAAGTGCCTTTCTTGTCACTATGTCATTGGTTATGGCTGCCTGTTCAAAATTCTGTAAAATCAAACTCCTTATATTTAAAGCTTGCGGTACTTTTTTCATTGGCATACTATAGGTTTCAATCTCCTTATTACCAAAATAATTAGTTTTAGTACCTGTGGCAATTACTAAGTAATCAAAAGAGATTACTCCAATATCGGTATGAATTTCTTTGGCATCAGCATCAATGCTACGCACTTTCGTCATACGGAAGTACATATTGTTGTAACGCTTTATTATTTTCCGAAGTGGATATGCAATAGAATCCGGCTCTAATCCAGCTGAAGATACCTGATATAACAATGGTTGAAACGTATGGTAATTTCGTTTATCAATCAAAACAACCTGAACCTGCTTGTTGCCTAACTTTTTTGCTAAATTAATACCTGCAAAACCACCACCAATTATCACAACTCTTGGCAAACTTATTTGGGGGATATTCATAATATAAAAAAATAATGCGCAAAGATATAATGCCGCAAGTTTTAAATGCCATTTATAAAATATTATTTTTACTAAGTTGTAACATTTTAAATCTTTACGCTACTTACATTATAACTAACGAACCACATTGGATAAAGAACTAGAACATAGTTTTGTTGAATTGCTAGAAAAGCATCAAAATATTATACATAAAGTATGTAGATTATATACCAATAATTACGATGCACATAATGATTTATTTCAAGAAATAACCATTCAACTTTGGAAGGCATATCCTAAATTTCGAGGTGAGGCAAAGTTTAGTACATGGATGTATCGTGTAGGATTAAACACTGCGATTACCTTATACAGAAAATCTAAGCGCACGATTACTACACAAGATTTTGATGGCGTTGAATTTAGAATTAAAGCTGAAGATTATGATGATACCGAAGAACAACAATTAAAAACTTTGTACAAAGCAGTACATGAACTAAATGATATTGAAAAAGCGCTCGTTTTTTTGTATTTAGAAGAGAAGGACTATAGAGAAATAAGTGAAACATTGGGTATTAGTGAAGTTAATGCACGTGTGAAGATGAATAGAATAAAAACCAAACTTAAAACCATACTTAATCCGTAAGCAGATGGACGAATTAGAATTATTAAAGAAAGACTGGGGAAAGCAAGATACGGCTTATAAAAAACTCTCAACTAACGAGATTTACCCCATATTACAAAAGAAGTCCTCTTCTATTGTTAAAACGCTCTTTTACATTAGTGTTGGCGAGTTAGTGTTTTGGATTTTAGTAAATAGCATCCCTTATTTTTCGTCTGATAGTTACAAGCAACGATTAGATGCGATTTATAGCAATGATTATGTATTCACAGGACTAACCATATTTAGTTATGGCGTTATTCTTTTATTTATCTATCTACTTTTTAAAGCGCATAAAGATATTTCGGTTACAGATAATGCTAAAAAATTAATGGAGAGCATTTTAAAAACGCGTAAAGTGATTAAATACTATGTTATTTATAATTTAGCTATGGCCTTTATTTCTATGGTTGTTGGCTTATACTTTGCAATCGATCATGACCCCGATTTATCAGAAAAGATATCCCATTTTGATAAAAAACAAATGCTAATCACATTTGCCATCCTTATTGGATCTACTGCCATTTTTGTTTGTATTATCTGGCTTTTTTACAAACTTTTGTATGGGTTGTTGCTAAAACGCCTGAACAGAAATTATAAAGAACTTAAGAAATTAGAGTTTTAAATCATCTACTTCAATGACATCACCAACATTCATGGCACCAAGTAGAATATCTCCTACCCTAACCCTAACCAATCGTAAGGTTGGAAAACCAACGGCTGATGTCATTTTTCTAACTTGACGAAACTTACCTTCATTAAGCGTTACAGATATCCAAGAAGTTGGTCCATGCCTATCATCTCTAATTTTTTTGGAACGTATTGGTAACTCTGGATGTTTTTTCAATTTAAAACAGCACATGGTTTGGTGATGTGTTTTTTCCCTTCAAAACCAATCTCAACTCCAGATTTTAATTGTTCAATAGCTTCATCTGTAATTGCTCCATTAACCAATGCATAGTATTCTTTATCTACTTTTTGACTGTTAACAAAATCACTTATTTTGCCATCGGTTGTTATTAATAATAAGCCTTCAGATTTTTCGTCCAATCTGCCAATTGCCATAGCGTTTTCGGGAAAATCATGCAAATTGCCTAAAAACAATTTCTTTTGTTGTTGTTTTGAATTACTGTAAAACTGACTTAAATATCCGTAAGGTTTATAAATAATATAATGTCTATGAATATTAGATTCTTCCATTTAAGATATTGAACTCATCTTGACTTTTTCTATTTCCTAAAAAATGGTTGAAATTCGCCCATATTTCGTTACTTTTCTTGTGTGTAGCTCTGCTATATACCGCAAAAAGTGCCTCATCTGAACAAATTTCATCTCATTTTCGGTTAAAAACAAAAAGTCAAGATGAGTTCA
>CAXBHA010000574.1:0-2516 GCA_963974955.1 uncultured Yeosuana sp.
ATAAGGCAGACTAGAAAGAGTTGCCAATAGACTTGGCCCTTGTAAAAATGCAATTACCACATCATAGTGCCCTTTTCGAATGAACTTCCTTATTTTCAAAATTCGATTTATATAGTTTGGTTCAAATATTTCATGAACGCTAATGTTGGCATCTATCAATTCTTTTTTGAAAAAATCAGCTGGGTGATATACAAGAAATGACACCTCGTGTCCGCGGGAAACAAAACCTTTACTTAGGTTAACTAACTGTCGTTGCGCGCCACCTGAACCTAGATCATCTATTAAACAAAGTATCTTCATCGCAACACCTTTTTTTTATTTTCTTTTAAATTGAATTGTTTACTGGCGACATAAGCAAAAATAAGCCACCCTAATTTAACGCCAAGTAATTGCCCACTTAATAACATGCCTAAAATAGGGACAAGCAGAACCAATTGTAAAACTCTTTTTGATTTGCGATAATACCTGTAAGCAGTTTTAACTATTTTAGATAAAAAGTTAAAATAAATAGCCAACCCTATAATACCAGTATAGGCGAGTATTTCGATAATTACGTTGTGCGGACTTAATTTTGTGCCGAATATAAGATCCGAGTAAGATAAGTAACCAAGGTCACCAACGCCAAAAAAAATGTTTTCTTGAATTAATGGTAATATTTGTAGCCAAATCGTATCTCTTCCTGTTAATGCGCCATCGTTAGTAGCCCCCTGAAGCCTTTCCCCTAAAACTTCAGAACTTAAAGCATATTGGGTAAGGAAAATTAGCATTAAAATACCTGTAAAAACTATCATTATCTTTGAGATAGAGCCTTTGGTTTTATGTAATACACCTATAACACCAAGTCCTAAAATCAAGGAAATAAAGGACACCCGAGATCCTGTATTAATTAATAGTGCCAACATTAGAGGAATCAGGAGTAGTAAAAGTAGACGGTTTCTTTTTGAAAGAGGAAAAGGGGGTTGTAAATAGGCTAATAGAATAAAAGTACTGACCACCATGCGAATGCCAATTATATTTTGATTGTCTCCGAATATCGAAATTCTACCGGTAAATTGTTCATATTCAACACCAATGTCAAAATAATAACAGAGAGACAGCGCAAAGGATCCCAAGGCGAAGAACAATAATGCATGGTTTAAAACTCCTTTATATCTTAGTTCGTGATTTACAAGAAACCAAAAAAACAAAATGTTTTGAAAAATTGTAAGATTTAAAAATGAGTCGTATTTATCACTAAGGTTGAAAAGGTTAACTATGGTTAGTACGAGAAAAAACAGGAACAATGGTCGTAAGTATATTAAAATATTTTGAGTTTGTACAGACTTCGAGAAATTCGGGATTAGGGAAAGTACATATAGGTATCCGAATAATTTGGAAATGGAAATCAGGCCATTCGTATTGAACGGATCCCATACTTCGAAATTAATCGAAATAAAAAAAAGATATAAACAGATGTTTTGTATCTTGATTAACTTCATACTTTTTAGCTATAATAGATTTTTAAATAGTTCGTAATTCCTAAAAACCAAATTCTTTGTACCATCTTGAAAGTAGGTATAATTTCCAAATAGAGAATATGTTATTGGCTTCGCCATTGAAATGCTCCTTCATTTCTTTTTTAAATTTCACTGTATTAAGATTTGGTATTTTGTGTAAAAAGTCATCGTTCAGAGCTTCTAATAGTTCTTCCTTTAGCTCATTACAAGACCAGTCTTTTAACGGAATCGAAAAACCTTTTTTAGGTTGTTCAAAAACGGATTGGTCTATGTATTCTGCTAAAATATCTTTTAAAATGCGTTTTTTGTTTCCTTCTATATAGCGGTAGGCTACTGGTAGTGTTCGAGCAAATTCAATAATACGGTAATCTAAAAATGGACTCCGTACCTCTACCGAGTATGCCATGCTTGCTCGGTCTACTTTTACATTACTATCATTTTCAAGCCAAAGTTTGATGTTCAAATCTGCAGCCTGTTGCATAGGATCTGTAGTCAATGAAAAATACTTTGTATAGCGCTGAAGCCATGAAGTTTTCCGTTTCTTTTGCAGTGAGTCATAGCCTGTAAAAACGCTCTCCACAAAATGTCTTTCTGATTTTACTTCGAAAATCTCTTTTACTTTGCCAATTACAGGAAAATTGCGTGGTAGTAAACTAGCAATGGCGTTTCTAAGGGTAAATGGAAGCCATTTAAGCTTGGTGAATTTTTTGACCGAATCAAAATGCAAATATCCGAAGAAACTTTCATCACCCCCATCCCCAGATAAGGCAACTGTGGCATGGTTTTTTACAATTGAATTTAGCAAAAGCGAGGGTAGTGCCGACGAATCTGCAAAAGGTTCATCATATACTTCTACAAGTTTATCCAACATTTTTAGCGCATCATTTGCGCCGCAGACATGTTCATTATGAGTAGAACCAATAATCTCAGAAAACTGTTTGGCTATTTTACTTTCATCGAATTTTGGGTCTTCAAAGCCTATGGTAAAAGTGTTTATCTGTTCCGATGAGATTTTAGCAG
>CAXBHA010000575.1:0-2514 GCA_963974955.1 uncultured Yeosuana sp.
CCACAGAATTGGTTTTGACATGAACCCCTATCTTTTTGAAAGCTGATTTGATGGTATTACACATCATTCCGAAGTCATGATTGCGCTCTGCATACCCCAGAACATTTAAATGGTAATAGACCAATTCTTGATGTTCTTCAATCAAATTTTGCTCAAATTGCTGTATTTGATTTCTGTAGATGCTGTTCTTGTCCCCTTTACGATTGTTTGCGTATTTGTTTAATCTTTTTGTTCGTTTCTTAAGATTGTTGATGCCGGCTTCTTTTGGATATATTGGTTAATAATGTGTTCGTAAGGTATTTTGAACCCTAAAGAAAAAAGATTGCCAATAGGGAAGGGATGCTCATCAGAATGATACTTACCATAATAACTGTGGTCAAAAATTGCCTCAGTTTCAAACTGGTCTAGATTTTCCAAAGTAAAGAACTGACCTTGTTTTTTTCCATTAAAAAAGGTTGCATTATCAAAATCAATATCAACACCGGCACCCTCTTCAAAAGTTGCTTCCAAATAATTCGAATAGTAACCATCTTTTTCAAATAAGTGCTCAAAATTTACTATTGTTGAACTTAAGAGTTCACTTTCATTAATGAGTTGATTGATGGCCATTGCCTTTAATCTAAAAGCCTCCAAGACGGTCTTATCCGAATATTCTTTAGATATTATGCTATCGAACAATCCGTTTTTAACTTTTTTTAAATAGCCATTAGCACCCAACGGATTGCTTTTGAAATAATTCTTAGGTACTAGATGTAGCCCGAGAAAAGAACGATGGTTCAAAAAGGGTCTATTAGTGAAATGTAACTCATCCTCGGATTCAAAAAAATCCCTGTCAATTCTCGTTTGGTCTAGTTTATACCGGTCGGTAAAGAACAAATCTTGTTTATGCACCAAAGTGTTTTCTCCCAAAGTGCTTATAATATTGGAGAATAGGCGATTGAATTTGGCATAGTCGTTCTTATCCAAAGAGAATATTTCTGGGAGCTTTAATTCTAAAGGAATACAAAGACACCCTTTTTCCTTGGATATCAGGATGGGTGATTCATATCCATAAATCGGGAAAGCATGCTTTAGGCTCAATGTATCCATTCCAAAAGTATTTTTTTGTTAACAGAACCTTTGATAAAAGTGGGTCTAGCTTTGTCAGCCCTAGATTTTAGATACCCACTTTCTCCATAGGAAAATGAATAGTAAAGCATTAGAAGAAAATAGCCACATGCAGCTATTAGGGATACTATAAATCCAATCAAGGTTGTAGTAAAAGCACCCAAGATCATTCCAAGCACAAGGGATAGGAATATGCCCTTAAAGGCTTGGTCTACATATTTAGCCTTTAAGCCAAAGTAGGTGACGTCCTTCTGCAGGGCCTTTGGTATAGGATAATATTTATCTTCCATGACTATCTAGAAAGGTTCTCGCCTATTTCCAATAGTCCATAGAAAATTACCAAGCCAACAATGATATTACCGACTTTTTTAGTCAGGTCTTGACTTTGTTCCCGAACAATCAAAAAGGTAACCGCAGCAATCGCTATTAAAACGGCCGCAGCAATTTTGATTATTCGAAAAATACTATTTCCTATTTGTGATGCGCCTTGCTCGGCAGCATTTACTTGATTCACCAACTCACTAATTTGCGCATGGCTTTCTAATGGGAGTGTTAATAGGATACCGCCAAAAAGTAGATACTTAATCTGGTGGTGGCTCACCTTCCTCTTTCTCAGGAAGGTCAACATTTCTGATAACCTTGAGTTTTTCATTTTTTTTAGGAATTAAGGATTCGGTATCTTTTTCAGACTTTCCAAAAATGTCTAACAGTTCTGTCCTGTGTACATTTTCATCAACTTGGTTGAGTAAATGGTCCATGTCTAAATCTTCAAAAGATGAATTATTTACAAATATATTAGAATTTTGCACATTTGAAAGAGAATTGGAATTTTTTTTCGTTTTGTTTTTTTTCAAAATAATAAACACGAGGATATACCAAAGAATGCAGAGTGCACCAATGGTCAACCAAATGATATATTCCCAATTCAAGTTCAAATGGTATGTAACAACCTTAATAAATCTTCCAACTCATTTGTATGGTAATGTTCAAGTACTTTTCGCATAATATCATTTCTTGACAATTTTTTATGTAGCTTATAATTAACGGTCCTGGTTAATTCCTCATAGTCATCAAAACACTGTTGGCTCAACCTAAAGATAAATTGTTCTTTTCTGTCTGAAAAGTTTTCTTGCCCCAAAAGGTCTTCCAATCCTATAATCTTAGGATGTTCTTTGGTCACTTCTGTATGTTGATAGTTAGGTTTGGAAGAATCCGATAGTTCAACAGAATTACCATTTCTTTCACTATTCCCTGGATTTATAACGGGAACGGTTTCTTTATTGCGTTGCGCCTTTAAGCTCTTTAAAGTTTCTCCTGGATTAATATCATCGTTCATTGCCGACTTCAGTAAGCTGCTTACATTTATTTTTTTAGCCATGGTTAATCATTTAAAATTGTGATTACTTC
>CAXBHA010000576.1:0-2512 GCA_963974955.1 uncultured Yeosuana sp.
ATGACAGAATTATTATATTTTCAGACTTATGACAAATTACGGACATTCAATTATTTAATGATAGCATTAATATCCTAGCTTAGGATAATGAAAAGATTTATTGAGAAAAAGGAGTCAAATTATTGGTTGCCTATAATAAACCATCCCTATCATGAACTTTTATTAATTGATCGTATTTAGAAAATGTAATACCTTCTTTATAGTTTTTATGTTTTTCAATATTATTTCCACCTCGTAACCACTCCAAGTAAATAGCGACAACATTAATTCCTGCTTCGTGTGAAAACGGATACCCACCACCAAATCTAGGATTTAATTCCAAAACATACAATTCATTATCAACTAAAAAGGCATCACAGTCCAAACATCCAATATGCCTAAGGTTATTCCCTATTTTTTCACAAATAGCATCAAATCTAGTATCAATAACAGATGTGGCTTTATCCGTCTCACCAGATCTCATCGAAATTTTCTCCCTGACAAATGTACCGAAATATTGACCCTTAAAATTATTGACAATATCCATCCCATATTCCTTGCCTTTTAGTTTTTCTTGGATTATAATAGATTGATTGATGTCTTCTTTGGGACTAACATTTTTTAATTTAATTTTTTTAAGTTTATGCGAAAGAATGAGTTCCTCTAAAGATTCGGGAAATTCTACACCTATAGACCCACTTCCCCAACGAGGCTTTAAAACAAGGGGAAATTTTAGTTTTCCCATTTCAATAGCTCTAATTGCTTTGTCTAAGGAAATATATGTTTTTGGTGTATTTAAACCAATGCTTTTAATATATTTATATGTTTTCCATTTATCAAGACAAATAGAAATAACATCTTCGTTTGAAACTATTACGTTAGCGCCTTCTTTTTCAAATAAAGCCTTGTTTTTTGATAAAATAGGAAGTTCGAAATCATTTAAAGAAATAATAGCCGTTACCTTATGGCTTTTTACTATCCCCTTTAGTTTTGAAATATAGGTTTGGTCATAAATGTCGGGAACATGCAAGGCTATATCGGCATCAATTAGTGCTGAAGCAAATATGCTGCTGTCAACAGCTATCACTTTTCCTTTGCCATTTAAAGCCTCTTTGAAATAATTGATCAAATAATTTCTTCTTCCTGCACATGTAAATAATATGTTCTGCATGTTATATTTTAATTTAGTTATTTCTCAGGTGTTTTCTTAATTGATCAAGGTCTAACATATTAGGATCTAATTCTATATTACTATAGATAAACACTTTTTTTATAGTTTTTAATAGTATGATGGCATCATTTATAAAAGACAAAGTTTTGACATATTCTATGTCTTTTGCCAATTTTTCATCCCAACTTAAAAGATTTCTTCCAGACACTTGCGCTAGCCCCGTAACTCCTGGTCTTACATTATGTCTTATAGATTCTTCTTTTGTGTAATAAGGTAAGTAATGCACTCTTAACGGTCTTGGCCCAATAAGACTCATGTCGCCCAATAGCACATTGATAAGTTGAGGTATTTCATCTAAGGATGTTTTTCTAAGAAAAGAACCGAAACGAGTCATTCTTAGTTTGTCTGGCAATAGTGTTCCTTTGGCATCTTTCTTATCCGTCATGGTTTTAAACTTGATTATTTTAAAGATCTTTTCATCTTTTCCAGGACGCTCTTGAAAAAAAAAGGGAATCCCACTTTTAAATATTAAAAGGAGTATGGTCAATATTAAAAACAGGGGCGATAAAAAAATTAGAGCAACAAAAGAGACGCTAATGTCTATAATTCTTTTAAAAAAATTCTTGTACATATAAAGCTTGGATTCCAACCAAAAATATCATTATTATTACTAAGAAATAAAAAATAACGGCTTTATTGCTTTTTTTCTCGATTATTTGTAAATGAATAATAAAACGGTTCCTTTTCTGTAAATCAATCTACTCTCTTAATGTTATTTGAGGTAGTTGCAATGTAATGCATATCAACTTTTGTATACCTATAGTCTGCATGTTTATTTTCTGGACTGAAGTTTGTTTTGTTTATAAGAAATTTTTTAATGTTACTGTCAACAATAGGGAAAAATGAACCCATCCCTTTTATTATTAATACTGGCGTAAGGGTTTCTCAAGATGAGTTCTATAACAAAAGCTAAATTTTTCTTGCAATTTTAATAAAATAAAATAATTTTACTGGCAATACATTTTATTATAAAAATAACTCTTTGGGTGTAATTGCCTTTATTTGTAAAATCATATCGTTTTGTCACACTGAGCTTGTCGAAGTGCTTATTTAGGAGGTCTTCGACAAGCCCAGACTGACATTTCGGGATAATTAGCTGAAATATGATATGAAAGTGGCAGTTTAATGATGAAAAATTTGAATTGCACCCAACGGGTTAAAAATAATATTTTTTTAATTGATTAAACTAAACCTGTATCAAAACTAACTAAAAACATAACATAAAATGCCCATTGACAATTTGCAAGCCTCCCGATAGTTATCGGGACGATATGATTAACAGGGCATTCCATCTGACAAAAA
>CAXBHA010000577.1:0-2510 GCA_963974955.1 uncultured Yeosuana sp.
AAAGAAACGGCTAACAATAGCATTGCTGCTATACTCATTTTTAATTTTTTCATTTTTATTATATTTAATTGTTATTGTTTATATACTATCTTTTAACTGTGTTATCCATTGGATTATTTCCTGTTTATCAGTTTCTGAGAAGACAGCATCTTTATGAATAAGTGTGTAAGAGCTTAATGGCATTTCGTTATCTCTAATCTGGCTAATTATTGATTTTAATTTGCTCTTTTTTCTACGATTTGAATAGTTTGCCCATTCATTAAAATTCAATTCAGCCTTCGCTTCTTTTATGTGATTTTCTAAAAGCCAAGCAACGGGTTGAACTTTGTTATACCAAGGATAAGCAGTATTGTTGCTGTGGCAATCATAACAGGAAACCTGTAACTTATTTTTAATGTCCTTTGGAACATCGTTAACCAATATAAAATCTGTTTTTGGAACAGCATTGGTTTGGTTTCGCTCTGTGGGCACAAACTGTATGCCCACAAATGCCACCAATAAAACCCATGCTATGATTTTAACGGTTTTCATTTAATTGATTTGTTTTTTAACATTCCCACAAGTCACCATTTCGCTCCCATAAAAAGGATTTTTAATGTCTTTGGTTTCGCTCAGCCAACTTACTTTTTTCATGGGGCAGTAATCTTGGTACAAGGTTTTATCTGTGCCCAATAAGGTTATTAAATCCATAACATCGGTACTCAAGGTTTCAAAATGCTCTCTTTGATGGTCTATAGGATTTTCTACAATATGATTTGCTTGCTCTTTGGCACTTTCGGCTATTTCCATAAATTCCTTATGCTGGGCTTCCCCTATTTGAGACATATCAAAATTTGAGAATGACGAAAGCATTATTGTGGCTCCTTTGGCAGCAGCATTTTTGTCATCAGACACTAAAGCATTTTTAATTTGAATGTAGCTATCAATAATTGCAGATGTTGCTCCATTTTTTTGAGTGCTGGCTTCGATATCTCTAGCAGAACTATTTGCTCCCTCTGCTTCATGGTGATGCCCATCGCTGTTATCATGAGTCATTGTTTCCTCATCATGGTGACCGTCACTATTATCGTGATTCATCATCATTTCGGTAGGGTGACCTTCTTCATTGGTCTGTTCTTTTTTGTTGTCTTTACAAGACATTACTGTTAAGGTAACCAATGCAATTGCAAGTATTCCCAGTGTTGATTTTAATTTTTCCATTATTCTTAATAAATTAGTGTTTATAAATCGTTAATTATTCGTTTTTGAAAAACTTTATAATTTTTCAATGACGTTTTCAAGCATAGAGGTTATTTCAGAGGCAATATCATTCAGTTTTTCGTTTTTCACGGCTTGCATGGATGCCATGGGGTTTACGGCCGCAACTTCAATAACTCCCGCTTCAACTTCTTGTACTATAACATTGCAGGGCAACATCGTGCCAATTTTATCTTCTGCCTGCAACGCTTTATGTGCAAAGGGTGGATTACAAGCTCCCAATATCCTATACTTTTTAAAATCCACATCCAGTTTTTTCTTTAAGGTTGCTGTAACATCAATCTCTGTAAGTATGCCAAAACCTTCTTTTTTCAATTCCTGTGTGACTTTATCAATGACCTCTTCAAAAGTTCCATTAACCGTTTTATTAAAATAATAGCTCATCTCTTTATTTTTTTGAATTAATGATTCGTTTTCTTTCTTTGTACTCTTCCTTGGTAATTTTACCATTTGCAAACCGTCTGTCCAAAATTTCCGAAGGACTTTCTTTTTTGGATACACTGCTGTTTCCGGTTTTTCCTGCATATAGGATAATCCCCAAGGCAATAATTCCCAATACAATACACTAGGCACAATATCACGTCTAGTGATTATATTTTCTTGATAAAGCTTAAGTAGTTTTCTTTGGATTCAAAATAATCAACCTTGCCATCTTTATCCATAAGCACAATATAGGCTTCGGTTTTATCAACGGGTTTATTGCTATACGGATCTTTACCTATTCTAGCCTTTTGATCATTATTTAACGTTCCAACACACATTTCGCAACAGCCATAATAAGTCTTGCCATTTACTGGTACTGGAATCTGGGGCTTCCACATAAATGCGTTGTTTACCATACACACCAATTCCTTTGGGACCTCAGAGCCTACTTGATAGTCTTGTACCGATTCTGTTTTTTTGACTTCAACCTTGGTTTCAACTTTAGTTTCAGCCACTTCTGGTTTCTTTGTTTCATTCTTGCAGCTCATTAAAGCAATGGTTGCAAACATGGTGATAATTACTTGTTTTGTCATGATTTCTATTCTTTATGAGAATGCATGTTACTGTTGTTAGTACGTTCTCCGGTTCTAATTTTTACTTTATAATCAATATTGCTCACGTAGATTAGCCCATCGCCCCTTTTACCTGTATGTGCATGGTTCTTTATAATTTCTATTATTTCATCTACCTCTTCCTTATTACATACAATTTCTATTTTAATTACCTTATTATGTAAATACGGAAATTTCAAACTAGGGTAACTGGTTTCA
>CAXBHA010000578.1:0-2496 GCA_963974955.1 uncultured Yeosuana sp.
ACGGTTTCTATTTTTGAAAGTTGCCTGTTGGTATGTGCAATGGCTTTTTCAAATTCAAAATCGGCAGGATTTCGCAAACCACGTAGTATAAAAGGAACTTTTATTTCTTTACAAAACTGGACGGTCAAGCCTTTATAGGTCATCACCTTTACCTTGGGGTCGTTTTTAAAAGCATCTTCAATAAATTGTTTTCGTTCTTCCAAAGAGAACATATAATTTTTTTCAGAATTAATTCCTATAGCTACAACAACTTCATCAAATAATGCCATACCGCGTTTAATGATGTCAACATGACCTAACGTTAACGGATCAAAAGACCCTGGAAAAAGCGCTTTCTTCATTCCTGTCCCTAACCCTTTCCAAAGGAAAGGGAATTTTTATTTAGAATAATATCAAATATACAATTCTATTATTAATTCTCACAACAGTTTTCCTCCTTAGGAGGGATTAAGGGAGGATTCAATGGCATTATCAAACAGCATGCTTAAGCTTATTCCGGCACAAGCAGCCTGTTGTGGTAAAATACTTTCCCGCGTTAAACCGGGCACTGTATTTACTTCCAATAAATGTGGTTCCCCGTTTTTAAAAATATATTCACTTCTTGAAAACCCTTTCATTTTTAAAATGTCGTAAACCTGTTTCGCTACTTTGTTGACTTTGTTCTCTTCCTCTTTAGATAGTCGCGCAGGTGTGATTTCTTTCGATTTTCCTTGGTATTTGGCCTCATAATCAAAAAAATCATTATCACTTACAATTTCTGTAATGGGCAACACTTTGGTTTGTCCTTTGTAGCTAATAACGCCAACAGAAACTTCAGTGCCATCTAAATAGGATTCAATAATAATTTCATCATCTTCTTTAAAGGCAATGTCAATAGCATTTTGTAAATCTTCCTTTTTATAAACCTTTGAAATACCAAAACTACTGCCGGCTTTGTTGGCTTTAACAAAACAGGGTAAACCAACTTTATTAACAATGTTATCTTCATTAATGGTGTCACCTAGATTTATATAAAATGACTCCGCCGTTTTAATGCCGTAAGGTTTTAAAACACTTAGGCAGTCACGCTTATTAAAGGTTAAAGTTGCTTGATACATATCACAACTGGTTTGTGGAATATCAAGTAATTTAAAATAGGCCTGCATATAGCCATCTTCACCTGGAGAGCCATGAATAGCGTTGAATACACAATCAAAGGTAATTTTTGTCTGTTTTACCGTAACGGAAAAATCATTTTTATCTATAGGGAATTCATCATTATTATCATCAACATAAACCCATTTATCTTTAAAAACATGAATTCGATAAACGTTATATTTTGTAGAGTCTAAAGTGTCATAAACAACGTTCCCACTTTTTAATGAGATTTTATATTCACTCGAATAACCTCCCATAATGATAGCTATGTTTTTTTTCATGTGGTCAATAAGTTCTTAATTAAAATATATACCGTGATAAATCGTTCTGTAAAAATATCATTTATTTATTCCAAAAATAATCGATACGAATAAATAATTATTTAAATGGTAAATCCAGTTGCGTTTTATAAAACGTATATATCACTTTAGAAATTGAACGATTTAAATGTTAGAAGCATAAATTTGTTTAGTTTTGCCAAATATATTGACTAGTTATGAGCCTTCTTAAATTTCTTGCCAGCAAAACGTTTTTCAAACAAATTTTATTAGCTGTGGCTGCCTTATTTGTATTGTCTTTTATCCTGTTAAAATGGTTAAATGTAGACACCAATCATGGTAAATTTGAAACCGTACCTAACCTAACAGGGAAATCTATAAGCGTCGCACAAATTGAGTTGGAACAAAATCATTTAGTCATGCAAATTCAGGATTCTGCAAATTTCAACCCAAAATATCCTAAGTTTGCCGTTATCGAACAAGATCCGGTTTCTGGAACACAAGTAAAGGAAGATAGAAAGATTTATATTACACTTAACCCCTCTGGATACAGGAAATTGCTGGTGCCTGATTTAAAAGAGCGTACTTTAAGACATGCTAAACCAACATTGGAAGCCATTGGGTTTAATATAGGTAAACTTATATATGTTGATAACATTGGTAAGGATATGGTATTAAAAATGATGTTTAAAGGAGCGGTTATTGAGGCTGGCGATATGTTGCCAGAGACTTCAAAAATTGATTTGGTTCTTGGTAATGGAAATAGGCCAAATTAAGTATGAACAACACACTGTTAAATTTACCCGAAGAAGAAAATGATGATCTATATGAACATTATTCCTTTACCGTCGAAAAAGGACAATCGCCACTTCGAATCGATAAATATTTAATGAATCGCATTGAAAATGCAACCCGGAATAAAATTCAGGCAGGCGCTAAAAACGGCAGTATATTCGTCAATAATGTTGCGGTCAAGTCCAATTATAAAGTAAAGCCATTCGATACCATTCGGGTACTATTTGCGCATCCACCTTATGAAAATTTATTGGTTGGTGAAAACATTCCGTTAGATGTAGTTTAT
>CAXBHA010000579.1:0-2494 GCA_963974955.1 uncultured Yeosuana sp.
TCATGTTCCTTTTCTTCTATATAATGCAGTTTTTCATCGGCATCTTCAATTTTACTAATGTTGGACCCTTCTAAAACCTCTACTGCACCTTTAGCGCCCATAACAGCGATTTCTGCTGTTGGCCATGCATAATTTAAATCACCTCTCAGCTGTTTACAACTCATTACATCATGAGCGCCTCCATACGATTTACGAAGGGTAATGGTCACTTTAGGAACGGTAGCTTCTCCATAAGCAAATAATAATTTAGCTCCGTGTAAAATAATACCTGCATATTCCTGTCCTGTTCCTGGCAAGAACCCGGGCACATCCACTAAAGTGACAATAGGAATATTAAAAGCATCACAAAAACGAACAAATCTAGCTGCCTTTCTTGATGATTCACAGTCTAAAACACCTGCGTAGTATTTGGGTTGATTTGCAACAATGCCCACAGATCGGCCATTAAAACGAGCAAAACCAACTACAATATTTTTAGCATAATTTCTATGGACTTCCAAAAATTCCCCATTATCGGTAATGGTTGAAATAACATCAAGAATGTCATAAGGTTGGTTTGTGTTTTCAGGAATAATCGAATTTAAGATATCATCTAATCTATCAATAGGATCAGATGTTGTAATTGTTGGTGGGTCTTCAAGGTTATTTGAAGGTAAGTAGCTTAATAGTTTTCTAATAAGCAACAAGTTTTCTTCGTCATCTTCCGCTAAAAAATGAGACACTCCAGATTTTGTGGAATGAATAATGGCCCCGCCCAATTGTTCGGTTGTAACCACTTCGCCTGTTACGGCTTGCACTACCTTTGGCCCCGTTACAAACATATAACTTGTTTGGTCGGTCATAATGGTAAAATCGGTTAAAGCAGGTGAATACACAGCTCCACCGGCACAAGGCCCTAAAATGGAAGAAATTTGTGGAATGACTCCAGATGCCATGATATTTCTTTGGAAAATCTCGGCATACCCAGCAAGCGATCTTACACCTTCTTGGATACGTGCCCCTCCACTATCATTAAGTCCAATTACCGGAACCCCAATTTTCATTGCCATATCCATTACTTTGCAAATTTTCAAGGCATAAGTCTCAGAAAGCGACCCACCAAATACAGTAAAATCTTGTGAGAACACGTAAACAATTCTACCATCAATAGTTCCATGACCTGTTATAACTCCATCAGATAAAAAGATTTGCTTATCTAACCCAAATGATTTTGTTCTATGGGTAACAAACATATCAAACTCTTCAAAACTATCATCATCCAAAAGAATTTCTATTCTTTCCCGAGCTGTCAATTTTCCTTTGGCATGCTGGGAATCTATGCGTCTTTCACCGCCGCCTAACTTTGCTTTAGTTCTTTTTTCAATAAGCTCATTAATTTTATCTTGATTTGCCATAAGTTTATGTTTTTGCCTATTTTTTCCTTTAATTCAATATTATTCTTGTTTTGAACAAAGCTCTGTAAGAACTCCTTGTGTTGCCTTTGGATGTAGAAAACCAATGTTCAAACCTTCGGCGCCCTTTCTTGATTCTTTATCAATTAGGGCAACGCCTCTTTCCTCTGCCAGTTTTAAAGCTTCAGTGGCATTGTTTACTGCAAATGCTATATGATGAAGACCTTGTCCTTTTTTGGAAATATACTTTCCAATAGGACCATCTGGCGAGGTACTTTCCAATAATTCAATTTTTGTGCCTCCTACCAAAAAAAAGGCTGTTTTAACTTTTTGGTCAACAACCTCTTCAATAGAATAACATGTCATTCCTAAAACATCTTCATAATACTTGATTGATTCGTCTAAATTTTCAACTGCAATCCCTATGTGTTCTATGTGAGAAATATTCATGACTAATATGTTTATTTTAATTTTATCTTTAAATATATGTGTCAAAATTAGAGTATGACTATTTTTTAATATATGACTGAAGTCATAATAATTAGACTATTTTCATGTAATTATTAACTATAACGTAATAGTAACATGGTGTTTATGTTTTAAATCTACCAAACAAATAATCTTATATTTGATATATGCTTTTAACCAAATCATTTTTTCAGATTAATAGAATCCCTCTTCTACTTGCGTTAACAAGTTTGTTGTTTTATTTTTCGTTTGCTTACGATTTAGAAAGAACAGATTATATAAAGCTTGTCATGCTTTATTCGGCATTGTTCTTTTTATTTTACAAACTCATACAGATCAATAGATACAATCTCTCATTTTTGACCATCATAGCATTTGCTTTTAGGATCGTTTTTCTAATGGCCATTCCAAATCTATCACAAGATTTTTATCGCTTTATCTGGGACGGACGCATGATTCTTGAAGGGTTTAATCCCTATTTATACACACCAGAATCCTTTGTTTTAAATGGTGTTTTCCCCATACATCAAGCCCAAGAATTATATAACGGTATGGGCGTTTTGAATGGAAGCCATTTTACAAATTATCCACCTATTAATCAACTTTGTTTTGTAATTGCAGGGGTTTTTGCCGGA
>CAXBHA010000580.1:0-2488 GCA_963974955.1 uncultured Yeosuana sp.
AAACTTTGCTAGAATTATGCACGATTATTCAGATAACCAAAAGGGATTTATACTATGGAAATTTGCATTAGAAGAGATAATTTAGGTATACTGTGATTTATATATCACATAATAGCTGCTCTTTTTGCACATCAGTCTCGTTCTTAAAAGTTAATGTTCAATATTTTTTATATCTTTATAATATTAAAAGAGAGCAAATTATATCTCCGAAGTTCTTTTCATGGTTTTGTTGTGCAATCAGGTGTGCAAAATTTAAGAATTTGATGTAAAATATTGATTAACAATATGTTGTTTGTTTGTGGCTAAGTCTGCCACCCCGACTTTTTAACATATCAATTGTTACTAAAAACCTGTTAATCGAATGATTATCAGGTTTTTTATTTTTTAGAGAAATCAAATGATTCGATTTAATGCGTCAACAAAAGTCAACAAATCGGATAACAAAACCGTTTTAACATTTGTGTTGACCTAATTGTTAAAGCAGCCTTTTTGGTTCGGTAAATAAATGTATCTTTATAAGTGATTTGGCTTTCGTCTGACAACACCTGTTGTTAACTAAAAGACGAAACAAATGAAAACATCGACCACCTTCAGTATTTTGTTCTGGGCAGACTTCGCAAGGGCAAAAGACAAGCAAGCTTCCCTCTATGCCAGAATTACCGTAAACGGAAAACGGGCGACCATTAGCCTAAAACGAAAAACTCTGGTCTCCGATTGGGACATCCACAGAAACAGGGCAAAGGGAAACAACCAAAAATCCAGAATGCTCAACAGCTATCTGGACGAAACCTACACCTTTCTTTTTGAATGCTACCGGGAATTAAAAACGGAACGCAAAAGCCGTAAAAGCAAGGTATTTTGGAGAGGACGACGATAGCCATTCCATTATGGACATCATTAATTACCATAATGAGGATATGGAGGGCAAGCTGAAATGGGGCACCCAAAAAAACTATTTCACTACCCAACGCTATATTTTCAAGTTCCTAAAAAAAGCATATAAGACTACCGATAAGTATTTACAGGAACTGGATTATGATTTTATAATAAAGTTCGAAAAGTATCTGCGGAGCTACGTTCCGGAGGACCACCAGAAACCGATGGGCAACAATACCGTAATGAAACATATCGAGCGGTTCAGAAAGTTGGTACACCTGTCGCAAAAATTGGGATGGATAGAACGTGACCCGTTCATCAACTTTAAATCCAAGTTCATAAAAAAGGAACGCGGGTTTTTGAGTCTGGACGAACTCCAGGAAATCGAAAATAAGGAACTGACCATTGCAAGGTTACAAATGGTAAGGGATTTGTTCGTTTTCAGTTGCTATACAAGTTTGAGCTATATCGATGTCATCCATTTGACGGAAGATAACATCTGTATAGGCATTGATGGAGAATTATGGATTCATTACAGACGTGAAAAAACAACCAAACCCATCCGTATACCATTGCTTCCAAAAGCTTTGGCCATTATCGAAAAATACAGAAACAATTACAAAGCCGTTGCCCAGGGTAGACTCTTTCCCAAAATATCCAACCAAAAGCTGAACTCTTATTTAAAGGAGATTGCGGATGTCTGTGGTATCAAAAAGAACCTGACCTTTCACATTGCCAGGCACACATTTGCTACTACCGTTACATTGAGCAATGGTATACCTATTGAAACGGTATCGAAGCTGTTGGGTCACTCGAAAATTTCGACCACCCAGATTTATGCCAAGGTCATTGAGCGTAAAGTAAGCGATGATATGCAAAAATTAAGGGTGCAATTTTCTGAACAGAAAGATGATTCAAACAAAGCTTATCACAATATGTGATAGGCACTTTAATAACCAAAAACTATAAAATGGAACTATCAATAATAAAAGAAAAAATCTTTACGATTAGAGGATATAAAGTCATGTTGGATTTTGACCTGGCCGAACTTTATGGAGTTGAAACAAGAGTGCTGAAACAGGCAGTGAGACGGAACATCGACCGTTTCCCCAATGATTTTATGTTTGAACTGACCAAAGAGGAGTTGGAGAATTGGAGGTCACAATTTGTGATGTCCAATGAATCTAACAAAATGGGATTACGATATGCTCCCTTTGCATTTTCTGAACAAGGGGTTGCCATGCTCTCCAGTGTACTGAAGAGTAAAAAGGCCATACAGGTAAACATTTCCATTGTTAGGGCTTTTGTAATGTATAGAAAGCATCTTGCGGACTATGGGGATTTAAAGGAACAAATAGCCAAACTTGAAAAAGAAATGAACGTTAAATTCAAGGACATCCACCAAGCGTTGAACTACCTATTGCAAAAAGATAAAGTACAGATTGACCAACAGAATAGGGAACGAATTGGGTTTAAAACCAATGATAAAAAACCAAGCCGATAAAGCTTGGTTTTTAGGTTTATACCCTGAAAACATTGTTGATATGTTTAGATATGATAACGAAACAATCTTCTCATACAAACTAAGAACTAATAAAGTTCCAGTACAATG
>CAXBHA010000581.1:0-2484 GCA_963974955.1 uncultured Yeosuana sp.
ACCAGCACCAATACAGCAAATATTTGTAATTTTTTTCATAATTTTAAATTAAATCTTCTGCAAAATTTGCAAAGATAAATGAATAAGTAATATTTAGTCGTTAAAGGGTTTACTTTATAGTTTTTATGTTTTTTTTTTTTGAAATAAGTAATAAGATAATATTTAAACAGTTAATGATGTGTGACGTTTAAAGAAAATAAAATCATCCATATGATGAACTGCTTTTTTTATAGTTTAGTATGATTTCATCTTATATTTTTGAATTTGAAAGTATTTTCTGTAATCATTTTTTGTACTTACAATCATTGACATATATTCGTAATATCTAAATAATAATATTTTGAAAAAAATTTTAATTACCGGTGGGGCTGGATTTTTGGGATCACATCTCTGCGACCGTTTTATAAAAGAAGGCTACCATGTTATAGCTATGGATAATCTCATTACAGGAGATATCAAGAATTTGGAGCATTTGTTTCACCTAGAACAATTTGAATTTTTTCATCATGATGTTACTAAATTCGTTCATATAGCAGGAGATTTAGATTATATATTACACTTTGCATCACCTGCAAGCCCAATTGATTATTTGAAAATTCCTATTCAAACGTTAAAAGTTGGTGCCTTAGGTACACATAACTTACTAGGTTTGGCAAAAGAAAAGAATGCAAGAATTTTGATTGCATCTACGTCTGAAATTTATGGCGATCCTTTAGTGCACCCTCAGACAGAAGAGTATTATGGTAACGTAAATACTATTGGGCCACGTGGGGTGTATGATGAAGCGAAACGTTTTATGGAGTCTATAACTATGGCTTATAATAGGTTTCATGGAGTAGAAACAAGAATAGTAAGAATCTTTAATACCTACGGACCTAGAATGCGCTTAAATGATGGTCGTGTTATTCCTGCATTTATTGGACAGGCATTAAGAGGTGAAGATTTGACGGTTTTTGGTAAAGGGGATCAAACAAGGTCCTTTTGCTATGTAGATGATGAGGTTGAAGGAATTTATAGGTTACTTTTAAGTGATTATGATCAGCCTGTAAATATTGGTAATCCGCATGAAATAACAATTAAAGATTTTGCTGAAGAAATTATAAAATTAACGGGTACACAGCAGAAAATAATATATAAGCCCTTACCACAAGATGATCCAATGCAACGTCAACCAGATATTTCTAAGGCCAAAGAAATTTTAGGCTGGGAGCCTAAAATTTTAAGGGAAGAAGGAATGAAGAGGACGTATGAATATTTTAAATCGTTACCTTCTGATGATTTGTACAAGAGAGACCATAAAAATTTTAGTACTTATAATAAGGTCTAACTTGTATTGTTATAGTATTTGAAAATACGATATGGAAGGTTAAAATTGAATATTAATATTTTGATTCAAGTACCATTGCCGAGTTATAATTAGTAGGGGTAGGTATACTGAAGAAAATAGTTCGGCAAAAGGTGAGAATTTACTTTAAAAGTTTATCTAAAAGTAGTTGGACGATTAATTTTTGGGATTAAACGAATTAAGATATTACAATTTATGATTAGACATTAGTTGACGTACATTTACTAAAATATTAAAAGAAAGAAGTGATAGATACAAAGGAAAAAATATGGTTGTCTTCTCCTCACATGGGAGGTTCGGAACAAGATTATGTCAATGAAGCCTTTGATACTAATTGGATAGCGCCTTTGGGTCCTAACGTAAATGCTTTTGAGCATGCTATTACTGAAAATTTGGGAGAAGATGTGCATGTTGCTGCTTTAAGCTCTGGAACCGCTGCAATTCATTTAGGATTACAACTTTTAGGAGTTGAACAAGGTGACGAGGTACTTTGTCAGAGTTTTACTTTTTCTGCATCAGCTAACCCGATAATGTATTTGGGAGCTACGCCTGTTTTTGTAGACAGTGAAAAAGATACTTGGAATATGTCTCCCTCGCTTTTGAAAAAGGCAATCGAAAATAGAATTTTGGAGAAAGGAATACCAAAAGCTATTATAGCGGTACATTTATATGGTATGCCTTATAATGTAGAAGCAATAAAAAGTGTTGCTAATGAGTATGGTATTCCTGTTTTGGAAGATAGTGCAGAAGCATTTTTAGCAACTCAAGCAAGAGATGATGCTCCTCATTATCAACATTCTAATGTTGGCTATAATTACCGAATGAGTAATGTTTTGGCAGGCATTGGGCGTGGTCAAATGCAAGTATTACAAGATCGTGTCAACGCTCGTAGAAGTAATTATGAATATTATGAAAATGAGTTGGGTTCAATAAAGGAAATTGAATTTTTAGACGAACCGGAAGGGTTTTATTCTAATAGATGGTTGAGTTGTATACTGACCCCTTCATTTGAAATTCGAGAATCGATTAGATTAGCATTACTTGAAGAGAATATAGAATCTAGACCGTTGTGGAAGCCTCTTCATATGCAACCAATTTTTACAGAATATAAAAACTTTACAGACGGAACTTCAGAATCT
>CAXBHA010000582.1:0-2480 GCA_963974955.1 uncultured Yeosuana sp.
TCACTCCATTCTGAACGGCAAAAATGGTATTATGAATGAATACGGACATTCAATTAATTTTTTGAGCCGTTAAAAGTATGATATTCTAAACTGTTTTATTGAACTCATCTTGACTTTTTGTTTTTAACCGAAAATGAGATGAAATTTGTTCAGGTGAGACTATTTTTGAAAGGCATAGCATCGCTACGCATAAGAAAACAGACGAAATATGGGCGAATTTCAGCCATTTTTCAGGAAATAGAAAAAGTCAAGATGAGTTCATTGTAAAATATGAACAGTAACCTATTTTATATTTAAAGATTCAACATTGAAATCTCATTTGAAATTAAGGTATCTATATCTTCTGGAGAAGAGGATATTTGATTGTTAACAATGAGTTTTTTCATTATTTGATTAGTGACTAATTTAATATTTGAATCTTCTAAATTAGGGTCAAAATAAGTTTTTATTTTGTTGTTTAATGTTATTTTAAGCTCAGCTAAAAGAGCTCTTAAAGAAGCACCTTCAAGCCATTCATTATAAGAAGCTATTTCTTCAAATATAATAGCGTTTACTTTGTCTGTAGCTGCTAAGCGGTGCTCTTTGGTTTCTTCAAGTTCTACCGAAATAGAATCTAAATCGTGAAAAATTATATGGTTTTGTTTTTCTAATGTTTTATCAATATTGCAAGGAACAGCCAAATCTATTAACAATGTTTTTTTAATTAAAGGAGTGATTGTTTTTATCAAATTGGGACAATTACTGGCAGCACTCACAATCACATCAAAATCATCAAAATTATTTGAAGTTATTTGCGCCCATGGATACGTTTTACAGTTGTTGCTTTGGGACAGTATAATCGCTTTTTCTTCACTACGATTAGCAATGTAAATGTTGTTATAATTGAATTTTGAGTTGTATTTAAACAATTGTTTTACAATATCACCAGCACCAATAAACAATATTTTTTTTGATTTTACTGAAGATTTTTCGAATGATTGTCTGATTACTTTTAACGATTTGTAAGCTACAGATGTTGTTCCATCTCTAAAATCAGTCTCATTGCTAATGCGTTTATGGGTTTTAAATACGGATTGTAAAGCTCTTTCCAAAAGTGATCCTTGCAATTTATGATCCATTGAGAACTGATGTGCTTTTTTTATTTGTGAAATAATTTCTGCATCACCAAAAACAAGAGACTCCAACCCTGACGACACTTCTAGTAAATGTTTGATAGTAGATTCTGTGTCATTACTTGAATAAAACAAGGTTTTTTCAGTATTAGTAATGATAACAGATTTGAAATTCATTAATAATTCCACTATTGAATTTGAGGTCGTCGTTATGGCCTCAAAATAAACTTCGGTTCTATTACAAGTTGCCAAAATAAACAAGCCAGAAATATCTGTAAAGGAATCGCATATTAACCTACTTAATTCTTCTTTTTCATCTTCGGAAATATGATATTTTTCTCGTTGAATCGTGGATGCGGTTTTGTGGGAAACGCTTATATATCGGCAAGATTTATTCATAATTGGCTTAAGTCAAAAATTTGAATGGATTAGACTATTTGATTTATTGATTTATCAAAGATAATTACACAACTTTAGATAGATAATGACATTTATCATGTTTTGTCACATAAGTCGCACCATTGAATTTTGGCAGTCATGGAACAATAAAGGGCAGCCTAAAAAGCAAATTCCAATGTCATGTTGTCCCAATAACTATCGGGACAACATGACAAATCAAGGATTAAGACTTTTTAGGCTGCCTTTTTTAGGGATTAATAGCAGTAGTTGTAACTATTACTCTTTTAATGTTCTTAGGTAATTTACCAAGAGCCAACGGTCTTCGTCTCTGGGCAATTTCTTGTCAAAATTAGCCATATCTCCTCGACCTGTTGTTATTTTGTAAAATAAAGCACCATCTGTTAGAGACTGTGTGGCATCCGATGAAAAATCACCCATATCTCCTTTTTGGTTGGCTGCTTTTGGGCCATCTCCAAAACCTTGCTTGCCATGACAAGCTTGACAGTGTTGTGCATATAGGTTTCTTCCTATTGCAAGCTTTTTGTTGTCGTTAGGGTCTGTGGGGTTTTTCATTGTTTTATATTTTTCTGGCACGACCCATTCATCTTGAACCAGTGTTTTAAATGAATAAAGTGCAAATCCTAATAGACCTAAAAAGAAGGCGATTTTAATGTTTTTCATAACTTTTGTTTTTGTGTTTCGAGATTCTAAATAAATTGATTACTAATATAATTAATATAAACCATACGCCAAATATAAGAATATTTGGAACTATCAAAATTACCCAAGGAGCTTTTCTTGGTGGCGACCACATGGTTCGTTGGTCAAAAGTTGACAAATCATCTTTAATTGGCTTTCCTATGGTTGTTTTTAAAATTGATTTTATGGTGCCATAATCGTAACTGTCTAGTAAAATAACCTCATAATTTAATTTACCGTCCCTGCCAGGCATTATGGTTGTAATAGGCA
>CAXBHA010000583.1:0-2477 GCA_963974955.1 uncultured Yeosuana sp.
GAATTGGAAGCAATAACCTGAATGGAAACCTGATTGCGAAATTGCCTTGACAAACCAATAATACTTGTTCTATCTAAAAGCAATAAGGCATTATAGCATAAAATACCACTAAAACCATACACTTTACAAAAACCATTAAAATCAAAATCATACGTAGTGTATTCACCTTCACCATACGATATTTGAAAATAACCACTTAGTTTTCTATAAACCTGTTTAATAAAATCAACACTTGGTAAAATGCTTAAAAACTGATTTTTAACCAACAGAACATCACTATTGTTTTTGAGAATCACAGCAAAGGCTTTATCGCCATTTCTACCAACCCTTCCAGCTTCCTGAAAATAACTTTCTATACTTTCTGGTAAGTTAAAATGAATTACGGTTTTTACGTCTGGTTTGTCAATTCCCATGCCGAAAGCATTAGTCGCCACCATTACTTGTTTTTGATTGTTTAACCATTGGTTCATGTGGGATTCTTTTTCAGCATTGGAAAGGCCCCCATGATAATAGGTTGCCAGAATCCCTTTTTTTTCTAAAAAGGCACTAATGTCTAAAGTTAGTTTTCTGTTTCTAACATAAATAATTGAGGACGATGTGTATTTTTTTAAAATACTTTCAATACGATAATATTTATCTTCTTCGTGTAAAACCAAATAAGCCAAATTAGGCCTTGCAAAGGATTGTTTAAAAATTTTAGGTTGAATAAAATCCAATTCCTTGATAATATCATCAACAACTTCAGGTTTTGCCGAAGCCGTTAATGCAACCATGTTCACATTTGGTTGCAATTGCCTTAACAGGGTAATATTTTTATATGCCGGTCTAAAATCATTGCCCCATTGTGAGATACAATGGGCTTCATCAACCGCAATAAGATTCATGTTCATCTGTTTGATGCGCTCTTGAACCAATTCCTGTTGTAAGCGCTCAGGCGACAGGTATAAAAATTTATAATCCCCATAAATACAATTGTCCAGCATGGTGTCTATTTCTTGATGAGAAATGCCACTGGTAAGCGCCATGGCTTTAATACCTTGATCATTAAGTTTTTTAACTTGGTCTTTCATAAGCGCAATCAAAGGCGAAATAACGATACAAATACCATTTTTTGCTAAGGCCGGAATTTGAAAACAAATAGATTTTCCACCGCCGGTTGGCAACAGGACAAAGGTATCTTCACCTGCGATTACGGCATTAATGATATCTTCTTGTAGTGGTTTAAACTCGGTAAAGTTCCAATATCGTTCTAATATGTTAATGGGATGTTGCATTAATTTAGTTTTAATGCATTTAATATATGGTCTGTTCGCTTTCCAACAGTATCAAAAGGAACGTCCAGTAAATTATAGTTATAGGTTTTATAGGTGTGAAGTAAATGCTCATGTATTTCTTGTGCCTGATCAAAATTTTCATAACGCTCATTATCGCTAGTATAGATGTCTTGCCATGGTTTTAAAATAAACACATAATCATAAACACTGTTTTTACAAATATCAACAAATGATTCTGGATATTGGTCGCCAACGTAATCCATATAAGCTAAAACATCTGGAATACCCCGATCCAAAAAAACAATATCTGACTCATGTGCTTGAGCTTTAAAATATTGTTTATGCCTTCCTTCTAATAAAAGTTCACTAAAAAGTAGCGGATTAGTTAAAAATAATTGGTCAATACCATGATGTTTAGCATCCAAAGTCACCTGGCGCGAAATTTCTTCAAAGCAAGTAAACTTTCTTTTAATAAGTTCCTTTATGATGGTTGATTTGCCTGTGCCCGGTCCTCCAGTGATAACTATTTTTTTACTATGCAATGTGGTCTATTTTGCTGTAAAAATCGGAATTAAAATGATTAAAAAAAAACGAAACAATTAACAATTGACAATTGATAATTAACAATGACAACAATGGATAATTGCAATCGAAGAATACTGCAGGCTGCTACTGAGACTAAAACAAACAGTTGGTGCATTAGGGATAGTAGTGGAAAGCCCACAGCGAGGGACGAGCGAGGACCTGCAGCGAATAGCCCGACCTTTTTGGTAATGCCCAAATTATTCTGCAATAAAAAAAATGAAAATTAACTGTATCTTTGCATTTTATTAAATAAACATGAGCACAAATCAGAGCCCTGAAGAATTTTACGAGAAGCTAAAAGATCAATTATACCAAACAAACAGCTGGCCAGCAGAATATCTGTATAAGTTTATTATAAAATCGGATATTGAAAAAATAGCTAAAATTGAAGCTTTGTTTAATAATATTGGTGCCGTAATCCATACTACAGAATCTAAAAATGGAAAATACACGAGTTTATCTATAAATGTCCAAATGTTAAACCCTGAAGCGGTTATTGCAAAATACAAAGAAGTTGCAAATAATGTGGAGGGTGTTATTAGCCTTTAGTTTTTTTTTGTATTTTTGAAAAAGCATTACAACTACGCACAAACAATTAATTCTACACCATTTATTTTG
>CAXBHA010000584.1:0-2471 GCA_963974955.1 uncultured Yeosuana sp.
TTCGAACCGGCGACCCTTGGTACCACAAACCAATGCTCTAACCAACTGAGCTACAACCACCGTGTAACTTGCATTTTGTAATGCGTGTGCAAATGTAATTGATTTAAGATTTTTTACAAAGATTTTTATTAATATTTTAAAAGTTAATTTCATTCTAGTTAATAGAATCTAGATCAATAAATTAAGTTTCCAATAATATTAAAATAACCTATTTTATAATAGTTTATTGAATACTATTTTAAATTAAACAGGCTATCAACCGCTATATATCTGTCTACCGTAAACCCTTCACCGAAATCTGTTCCAATTAATCGCCCCATGTCTATGGCTCTGTTTTTGATATTATCGGTGAAGTTTTTACTTGAAATTGGTGTCATTGGTTCTTTGCTGTTAATATCATAAAACTGGGTTTTATAGGCTAAAACAGCATCCATTTTGGTTTCCATAAATCCTGAAACATCAACCACTACATCTGGTTCCAAATTTTTCCATTGTATATAATGGTAAATCTGTTTTGGTCGCCAAGGGTTTTGCCAAGATTCATCATAATCATCCTTCGTATCAATTTTTAATAAGCCACTTAAAAAACAAGCATCACAAACTAACTGACTTCCTCTTGCATGGTCAATATGTCTGTCTTCAATAGCATTACAAATAACAATTTCAGGCCTATATTTACGAATCATCTTAATAAGCGCTAGTTGATGTTTTTTGTCATTTACAAAAAATCCATCGGCAAATTCCATATTCACCCTAATAGCAACACCTAATATTTTGGCAGCATTATCGGCTTCCACAAACCTTGTATCGGCCGTGCCACGAGTCCCCAATTCACCTCGAGTTAAATCAATAATCCCCACTTTTTTACCATTGGCAATTTCTTTAGCTAAAGTAGCCGCACAACCCAACTCAACATCATCAGGATGCGACCCTATGGCAAGAATGTCTAATTTCATAAACTATATTTTTTATAACCCTATGTAAAGCTTCATGCAAAATTCAGTAATTAAACTAAAATATCATTTGCTAACTTGATATTTTTTTAGCCAATACTTGATTTTTTATCATTTTATTTAGCCTTAAACAAATTATTTCTCAATTATTCTCACAAAACACATATATTTATTATGAACTATATAATTCTATTACGTTTTCGCTAATTTTTTTCAACTCTTATTATCGTAAAAAATGATAATTACTGAAAAATGAATCACATGGGGAAAGTATGATATTTGTCATAAATAAAAGTGTATATCCATATTAATTTTACAATGTAATTAAATATAGAGAAACCTAAGGGCATAAAACAGGGTATTGAAAAATTAATTTAAAACTTAAATAAAAATGAAAGAATCGGCAACCTTATTAAATACAGACTTGGAAAAGTATGGTTTAAAAGATGTGAATGTACATTGGAATTTATCTCCTGAAGAGCTTCAACGAATTACTGTTGAAAAAAACATGGGTAAAGAGACTTCAAATGGAACTCTTGCTGTAAATACCGGGAAATTTACTGGCAGATCACCTCAAGATCGTTTTATTGTAAAAGACAATTATACCGAAGACAACGTTTGGTGGGGAAAAGTAAACAAACCCGTTTCTTCTGAGAATTTTGACAAACTACAAAAAGAGGTAACAAATTATCTTTCTGGAAAAGAATTATATATAAGAGATGGATACGTTTGTGCCGATCCAAGATATAGAACTAATATTAGAACAGTTACCGAGTTACCATGGTCTAACTTATTTGTTTACAATATGTTCTTAAGACCAGATGAAAAAGAATTAAAAAACTTTAATGAAGAGTGGTTAGTCCTTTGTGCACCGGGTTATGTTGCTCAAAACCCAAGCGAATTTGGGATTCTCCAAGGTAACTTTTCAATCATTAATTTCACTAAAAAAATTGCTTTAGTTGGAGGATCAGCATATACAGGTGAAATGAAAAAAGGTATTTTTTCTGCCTTAAACATGATTTTGCCTGTTGAAAAAAATGTGTTGCCAATGCACTGTTCTGCAAATGTTGGTGAAGATGGAGATACTGCTGTTTTCTTTGGATTATCAGGTACTGGAAAAACAACGTTGTCTGCCGATCCTGACAGAAAATTAATTGGTGATGACGAACATGGTTGGACTGCCGATAATACCATCTTTAATTTTGAAGGTGGTTGTTATGCTAAAGTTATCGATTTAACTGAAGATAAAGAACCGGATATTTTTAGAGCGATTAGACCAGGAGCGTTACTTGAAAACGTAGTATTCAATAAAAATGGGGATGTTGATTATTTAGATAGCAGCATTACGCAAAACACGCGTGTAAGTTATCCTATTTATCATATTGATAATATACAAGAGCCTTCATTTGCTAAAAATCCTAAAAACATTTTCTTCTTAACATGCGATGCTTTTGGTGTATTGCCTCCAGTTTCAAAACTAACTCCAGGACAAGCGGCATATCACTTTATTTCTGGCTA
>CAXBHA010000585.1:0-2469 GCA_963974955.1 uncultured Yeosuana sp.
GGAGGCTCCTACTCCGGGCAGCACAATTTTGGCTACACCTGCTATATGCCGGAAAAAATTACCATAGAAAACCTTCATATAGATGACACCAATCATCCGGAAGACTACGAAGGGCCAGCCATTTTTAAAGACTTTAATGAAGAAATGACGGATGATACTTATCAGGAGAAATTTCCATATATCAGAACCGATGAAATAATCCTTAAGAATGTAACTACCGCAAGTGGCAAGGACTTATTAATTAGCAGAAATCCGTTTATGTTTCAAGATGTGAAAGTGCATACTGATTAAGGTGCTCAGTATTTGAGTCTTTTATTCCTTGGCGGGAGAAAAGAATCACAGTTATACCCTAATTATGAAAAAACTAAAAAAAATAGAGAACTTTTTTGTTGTAGGGGATGATTCTTTTCAAGAGTCCGATCTATCAATTGGTCAAGAAATCATATTTCCAAATAGGTCGAAGAAGCAAAAAATCTGTTTTCGAATGAATAAGAAGCCAATATATATTGACTTAATACACTATGATAAAAGTGAAATAAAACAATTTAAACTAATTGAAAGCACACTTCTTGATGAAAAGGAATTAAAAACATTTTGTTATGAATTCTCTTTACAAATAACTCAACACCCATTATCCAAAACCACCCTTATCGCAAAAATCCCTAATATATCTGATTCATTCGGTATTTCTAGCTATGGTGCGATAAAAAGAACAAATCAGAACTACTATCTCATAATTTTTGCAAAGAAAGGAAGTAGGGATTTTGAGGAAAATATAATTTATATACATGGCATTTGGGAAATTACCACCCCCCCCTGCTCGTATAGGTTTTTAACGCTTACTTACAATTTACAAAGAACAGAATACAGCAAATAAATGTGAAAAATGTTAGGTTATAAATATATGAGTTAAACAAATCTATTGGCCTGTAAGTAAGTTGTAAGTCAAAATTTACAATACATTGACGTAAATAAAGGCTTGAGGTGAAAATATAGTTACAATACAAAATGAACTTAAAGGAACGATTAAAATATTGTAATCAGTGTAAGAATAAAGCCTTGGACTATGACAAAAACATCATTTGTGATTTAACCTCGGCTCCACCAGTTTTTGAAAAGGAGTGTAAATATTTTGTCCATGAGGATGTTCCAGAAGCTAAATCCGATAAAAAATCTAAACATGGTTTTTTTGGAACGTGGAAAAGTGCTCTTTTGCTTACGGTTTTAGCTGGATATAATATAATTCGAGGAATTGCTAATGAGAATTATATTAATGTTATACTCGGAATGGTCCTTTTTGTTGGTTGGATGTTTTTTGCACTTGGAAAAAAAAATAATTGATTGGAATTACTAATTATGAAAAAACTATATACAACTTATCCTTTACCTCCGCTAGCGCGAGCATCTTACCTGGCAACGAATATCCTAATGGTTTATTTATATGAACCAAGCGGATTTACCAAGGAGATTAAATATTTAAGAGACAGAGGTATAACAACTGTTAAATTTAAAGATGGCAAAATATTGAATCTTGATGAGGTAGATTTAAGTAAAATGGATTGGAGCACAAAACGGAAGTACTAAATATGAAAATTGAAAACAAAATATATAGAAACTTTAAATCCATAAAATCATTTATACAAAATGATGTTCAAAATGGTAAAAATAATTATGAGGCCTATATCTATTTTTATTTAAAGGACAACAAGGTATTTCGTTCACTTAAAAGTAAAAAAGAATTGAATGAAAACGAGTTTCCACTTATAAAGAATAAAATAATAAGAAATGGAATTGAAAATAGGTTGAAAAATGATAATAGTCCAATATCAGTTGGCGAATATAAAATTTCAGAAAGCAACCAAATTGAAATGGAATGGAATTTTTTTTATGACGGAGAATCGGAAATTTTATTTAAAGGCCAAATATTATTGAGTGGTAATGCAATTAAGGGAACATTGTACAAAAACGGAGAGATAAGTGTACCGTGCAAGGTATATTATAATGTAGATAAACCCCTTCCTAACCCATTGATTCCAGAGGATGACGAAGAAATAGTGTAGTTGAATGAATAAAAAAAAGGCAAACAAATCCTTATTCCCAAAATATTGGGCAGGTCGTGTTCCTATTTATCTGGTCATGGGTCTTATACCCTTGTTAGCTGGTATTATGAACATAAGCCTTTACTTCAGTACAAATGAAAGTTATTATAAAGGATATGAATATGATTTAAAAACAATAAAAATTGAATCGAACATTTCCAGCCCCCAATTTGAGCTAGAAATCAAGACCAATGATAAAACATTAAATGATAGACTCGATTACGATGCATGGCTAAATTTTTTGGATAATTATGGCGCTCCGGGAATCAGAAAAAGAGTGTTAAACACAGAAAATTTAAAGCAAGCCTTGGTAAGGATAAAAAATGAATCCCCTGAATTGCAATTCTACTATAATGACGGTGAAAAAAAG
>CAXBHA010000586.1:0-2461 GCA_963974955.1 uncultured Yeosuana sp.
AACTACCTGCGTTAGCAATTAATGGAGCTATGAACATAGCAGCTAGTGCCAAACAAATACCAAAAATCTTCCCATATTTTACAACGGTAGATTCCGATGCATCTTTATTTATGTGTTGCTTATAAATATCTATACCGAACAAGGTTACAGAACTATTTAAAACACTATTAAAAGAACTTAAGATAGCTCCAAACAATACAGCAGCAAAAAATCCTACCAATGGTTTTGGCAATACCGCTCTTACTAATTCTGGATAAGCCAAATCACTAGAATCCAGTCCACCGTCAAAATAATGGTAAGCTATCATACCCGGTAAAACCAAAATTAATGGCCCCAATATTTTTAAAAACGCGGCTAGCAATAAGCCTTTTTGACCTTCGGCTAAATTTTTAGCCCCCAAAGCTCTTTGAATAATCTGTTGATTGGTTCCCCAATAAAAAAGTTGAACCAACATCATTCCCGTAAAAATAGTGCTAAACGGAACTTCCTGACCCGTATTTCCTGTAGAATCAAAACGTTCAGGATTTGTATTTACTAAAGTTTCTAATCCTGTAAACACACTACCATCACCTATAGCCATTAATCCAAAGACAGGAATTAGCAAACCCCCAATCAATAAACCTATAGCGTTAATAGAATCTGATACCGCAACTGCTTTTAAACCTCCAAAAACTGCATAAACAGAACCGATGATACCAATTCCCCAAATACATATCACCAAAGCAGTATTATCAGATACTCCTAAAAGGGTAGGAACATCGAACATACCACTAATTGCCACTGACCCAGAATATAATATAACAGGAAGTAAAACCACAACGTATCCAGTTAGGAACAAACCAGATGTAATTGTTTTTGTTGCAACATCGAAACGTTTCGCCAAAAACTGGGGCACTGTGGTAAGTCCTCCCTTTAGATACCTTGGTAATAAAAATATTGATGCCACCACTATTGCTATGGCAGCCAAGGTCTCCCAAGCCATAACTGATAATCCGTCTGTATATGCGCTACCATTAAGACCAACAATTTGCTCAGTAGATAAATTGGTAAGCAATAATGAACCTGCGATAACACCGGCTGTTAAACTTCTACCTCCCAGAAAATATCCATCAGACGTTTGTTCATCGGTACTCCTTGTTGCGAAATATGAAATAACAGCTACTAAAACTGTAAAGCCTATAAAAGATAAAATCCCTATCATGTGGTCTGTTGTTGGTTAATTAGTCAAGCCTAAATATATTGGATTATTTTCATTACTTCTAAATTCAGGCTATGAAAAACTGATTATTCACAATATTCCACAAAATCTATAACGATTTCGACAAATATTAACATCGACTTATGTAAATAAAGCCTAGCAAATAGTAGGTATTTGGCTATCTTGCAATCTAATTTTTAAGATACTGTTTTAGGGGTGACTCATTCAACTTAGATAGTTTATAAAATTTTTAATGAATCAAAGATATAGAGCGCTTTTTGTGATGATTATCGAATTATCCTAAAAGCATGATTGCTCTAAATAATCTTTTGTCAATGTATTATTTCCTAATTCACGATGAAATCGAATTGTTATTTCAAAAATATTTAAGAATGAAATCGAATTTACTTAGGCTAGCCTGTTTTAGCTTACTTTTTTCACTTTTGTACTCCTGTAATACTAAAGATGAATCTAACGTAACAATTGAAGAGTCAGATCCAACTTTGTTTACCCTTTTACCTTCAGAAGAGACTGGTATTAACTTTATAAACAAAGTTCAAAACTCTAAAGAATTCAACATTTTTAAATACAGAAATTTTTATAATGGTGGTGGTGTTGCTATAGGTGATATTAACAACGATGGTCTTTCTGATGTTTTTCTTACCGGAAATATGGAACCGAATAAATTGTATCTCAATAAAGGGGATTTAAAATTTGAAGATATTTCGGAAGCTGCCGGAATTGCCGGAAACAAACCGTGGTCTACGGGTGTAGTTATGGCAGATATTAATAATGACGGGCTACTTGACATTTATGTAAGTAATGCTGGGAACATGGAAGGCAACAACCATGACAATGACCTTTTTATTAATAATGGCAATGGAACTTTTACTGAAAGTGCGCATGAATTTAATTTGGCAGAAACAGGATTTTCAACTCATGCCTCTTTCTTTGATTATGATAAAGATGGTGACCTAGACGCATACATTCTAAACAATAGTAACATTCCCGTAAGTAGTCTTGGGTATGCTGAGCAACGTGACGTTAGGGCGCAAGATTGGGAAGGAGTACCAAAAATTTTTAGAGGCGTTGGCGACATGTTATTAAGAAATGACAACGGTAAGTTTGTAGATGTAAGCGAAAAAGCTGGTATCTATGGTAGTCTTATTGGTTTCGGTCTCGGTGTTATGGTTATTGATATCAATAACGATTTATATCCTGATATTTACGTGTCTAATGACTTTTACGAAAGAGATTATTTAT
>CAXBHA010000587.1:0-2458 GCA_963974955.1 uncultured Yeosuana sp.
AATCAATCAACAGATTACTTCACTGCGTTCGTAATGACAACTTGTTTTAACTTTTAAGACAGCCTCTTTTTGCTAACCTGACTAAAATTTTTATTTTAAAGAGTGACTAATTCAAACAAATAATCGTTTAGTTTGCCCAGCGTTTTAATTTTATCTTGAGTATTTACTAATAAAGAAATATTGTTGTTACTTCCTCCATAAGAAATCATTCTTATCTTAACATCTTGTAAAATTTGAAATAATTTATATGTTTCTTGATGATTAACAATAGCATGGCCAACCAAACAAACAATGCTCTGGTTTTGATCAACTTCCACTATCGAAAATTTTTCAAGTTCAGATATTATTTTTTCTAAATTTGAATCATCATCAATGGTTAGGGAAATAGCAACTTCTGATGTTGTTATCATATCGATGGCCGTTTCATAAACCTCAAAAATTTCGAATACTTTTCTTAAAAACCCATGTGCCAATAACATGCGTCCAGATTTTATTTTTATAGCTGTAATATTGTCTTTTGCTGCAACGGCTTTTACGCCGTTTTCGGTATGGCTATTATTAATAAGTGTTCCAAAAGCTTCTGGATTCATGGTGTTTTTTAAACGGACCGGAATATTGTCAGCTCTAACAGGTGTAACCGTTTGTGGATGTAAAATTTTTGCTCCAAAATAAGCAAGCTCCGCAGCTTCGTCAAAAGATAAATTTGAAATAGGCTTTGTGTTTTCAACATATCTTGGGTCATTATTGTGCATCCCATCAATATCGGTCCAAATTTCAACTTCTTCAGCTTTAATAACCGCCCCAATTATCGTCGCTGTGTAATCACTTCCGCCGCGTTGTAAATTTGCAATCTGTCCTGCATCATTTAAACAAATAAAACCCTGCGTGATATAAATGCTAACATCGGGAGCATCATCCATTATAGCTTTTAAATCTTGTTTAATATAAAATAAGTCCGGTTCTTTATGCTTATCAATGCGCATAAAATGCAATGCGGGTAGAATGGTTGAAGCAATCCCTTCTTGTTTTAAATACAGATTAAATATATAGGTTGACAACAATTCTCCTTGAGCTACGATTTTGTTTTCCAGATTTAAAGAATATTCTGAATACGAACATTCTACCAAAAGATTAACTATTTCGGTTATATAATTTTTAGCATCAGCACATAAAGAAACATCAACTAATAAATTTTCAACTGTGTTAAAATAGGCCTCATGCAATTTATTGATTTTATCAATTGCCTCATTGGGCATATTGTTGGAAATATTATTTGAAATAGCAACTAATGCATTTGTGGTACCAGACATAGCTGATAAAACCACAATCTTTTTAGTCCCATCATTAATAATGTTTTTTACATTACATATATTCTCGACACTGCCAACCGAAGTGCCACCAAACTTTAATACTTTCATCTGTTTATATTATTTGTTTTTTATAGGTCAGATGGAATGCCCTATTAATCATATCGGCCCGATAACTATCGGGAGGTTTGCAAATTGTTAATGGGCATTTCATATTCATGTTTTTCTGGAACGAAAGTATGTTACATTACTCAAATTAAGATATTTATTAAAAATTTTGATTACTTTTATACAAATTGTTAAATAATTAACATGGAACATTCAAGTTAAATCTTTAATCTTTCAAGACTTACTTTTAAATTGATGTTTCATGTGACATGTATCCAATAATAAAATCCATCACATGAAAACGGTATCTAGCTGTGTTGAAGACATTTTAATAGCACAACCCTATTTAGAAGAAGCATTGTCTAGAAATATAATAAACTTTAGTGCTCTTGCGGTTGAATTGACCGAACCTATTGGTAAAATGCTTAAAAAAGACGTAAAACCTGGTGCCATTATGATGGCTTTAAGGCGCTATAATCCTCCTATTTCATTAACAAATTCAATAAAAATGAAAAAGGTGATTCAGAATTTGGGAGATATCACCGTGAGATCGAATTTAACCGACTTTACGGTTAAAAATTCTGAAACCTTGATTACGAACCATGCTCAAATTTTAGAAAAAATTAATGAAGAGACCAAGCTGTTCTACACATTTACCAGAGGCATACATGAAAGCAATATTATAGTGTCCAGTAGTTTGAATGATTTTATAAACACTCAATTTAACCAAGAAACATTTCTGGCCGTTCAAGAAGGCCTTACTGCTATTAGTATCAATTTACCAGAAGACAACTCCAAAATTGCTGGGTTATATTATCATTTTTTTAAACGATTAGCTTGGGAAGGTGTGGTTCTTTATGAAGTTATTTCAACAACAAACGAATTTACCATTTTAGTTGAAGAAGAGTATGCCGATAATGCATTTCTGGCGATTAAACGATTTAAGACTTAGTTGTTTTAACACTTTCATTTAAATAAACCACTATGGATTTCCAATCCATGGTTTTAATTGGCAGACTGAAAGTCTGCTTCGTGAAATGACT
>CAXBHA010000588.1:0-2453 GCA_963974955.1 uncultured Yeosuana sp.
TATTATAAGTCTAAAAATTCAATGAAATAAAAATGTAAAGAATATTCAAACAAGCCATAATAAGCATGTTGAAAACATGTTAAAATATAGTTCGGGTATTAAAATTATGATGCAGAACCTTTAAACGATGTTGAAATGAGTACTAGAAAGGTTAATTTGTAGAGGAAGTTTTTATAGGTAAGTCAATACTTGAAAACCCGACCTTGTCGTATAATTTTTTATATCGAATGTCATTGCGTATCAGGGCCAATAAAGGTTCTTCGCGTAACCACATCAATTCTACTTCATGCCTGTCGTACGATTTTTGAAGCCACTCAAAAGTTTTTTCGAAGTCTTTTACATGCGCATGGTAAAGTGCTATGAACCAAGCAGGACTGCCCGATGAGCCTTTGTCATATTCATTTTGTAATTCTGTTAAATATTGAATGTTTACTTTTGAATTACCTTCCATTTGTGCATAAACAGCGTTTAGCCACATTAAAATTGGTGGATAATCTGGAAATTGGGTTATTATCTTTTCTAGTTGGATTTTTGATTTTTCGTATTCTCCCAGATAGAAATATAGTTTCGTGGATTCTCGCAAATAAAACCAGTTATCATTATACAAAGGATCTGTTTGAGTTAATATTTCTTTGGCTTCATCCTTAAAACCTAAATAGAACAAGGCTTCTGCTTTAAAAAACGGATGAAATACATTTGACGGGTCATTTATGATGTAATATTCAATTGCCTTAAGGGTTTCCTCTGGCCTTCCAGTTTTAATGGGGTAATCAAGTGAAATAACAGATGGTTTGTACTGTATGGAATTGCTGATTTTTTTTTGGAAAAACTTCTCTACAAGTTCGAAATTCCAATCATAAAAAAACATACCTGTATGCAGTTCTTCCTCAACTCGTTGATTGTTCGGTTCTAATTTCAGCGCTTGTTCTAATAAACCCTTTGCATTACCCCAAGCTATTTGCTCACCGTAAAAACCCCAAACCGATCCGCCCATATGCCAAACATTAGCCATGTCTATATAGGGTTCTACAAAATTCGAATCTGCCACTATTGCCTTTTCATATAGGCTAATAGCGTTAGAGTATGACAATTCGTTTCCTTTTTGTCTTTGAAACTCGCCTTGAAGGTAATAAGAATACGCCTGTTTACTTTTTGTAGGTGTTTTTTTAATATCAGCTAGTTCATCTTTGGCAATAGCAGCATTCATTTTAGCAGCGATACCTTCTACCACTTCGGTCTGCAATTCAAAAATTTCATCACTTTTCCATTCTTTGGTGTATTCCTCTGACCAAAGATGTACATTCGAACTACCCTGAATCAATTGTAGTTTAATTTTAATTTGATCACCTGAAATTTGAAGATTACCCTGCAAAAGGTTTGACACCCCTAGCTCTTTAGCAATATTCTGTATAGATTTTTCGGTCGTCTTGTATTGTAGGGACGATGTGAATGGAATTACTTTATCTATGGCATCGATTTTTGTGAGTCCTGAAATAACGGCATCAGTCATGCCATCACTGATATATTCCAAATTTGGGTCTCCGGTCCAGTTTTTAAAGGGTAGTACGGCAATTGATTTTTCACTACTGTTATCTATAGTTTTGTTAACATCTTTCTTTGGGTTAGTAGTATAAAAAAATAACGTCAATGTAGTTATAGTTGCCAATAACACGGACAAAAGGACTATTTTTCTAACGCTAATTCTTTTAGTGAATTTTACGCCTTGTAAAGGAATTTCTCTTGATATTCCAGGACTGCCAGTTTTAACATACTCTTCAGCACCCATAGATTTTACATCTCCAGGAGTAAACCCATAAAACTTATGAAAAGAGGTACTGAAGTAGGTAGCACTACTGAAACCTACACGATATGATGCCTCCGAAGCCGTAATATCCTCTTCTTTAAGAATCATCAATGCTTTTTTTAATCGGTACTCCCTTATAAATTGGCTTGTCGAAATACCTAAGAGATTTTTTAATTTACGATGTAGGCTTGATCTGCTCATTCCAACTGATTGAGCTAGGCTATCAACCCCATATTGTTCATTGTTTAAATTTTTCTCAATTTCATCGGTCAATCTATCGACCAAAGTTTTCCGCAACGGTTTTTCTTGAAAATCTTCATACAAATTACGGTCGGTACTCATCTATACATTAAATTTCTTTGGGCAGGATGGTACAAGTTAAACAAATTCGAAATTAGTTCACTTTTAATTACCTATAATTTAAATAGTTACAAAAAATTAAAACAATAGAAAACTAAGATTAAATGGTGTTTTATTCATAGATTAAAATAGACAACATCGACACATTTGAATACCAGTCAATATTTAAGACATATTAAGTAATATACAGAGATATTGTAAGATTATTGAGAGTAGATAGATAGTCCGTCCCTATCAACAAAAGGCTTTATTAATTTACCACTCAAAAATGGATATATACTCTATGAAC
>CAXBHA010000589.1:0-2451 GCA_963974955.1 uncultured Yeosuana sp.
TCAATGCGGTTCCTCCTTTGTCGGAATGACAAAATCATTATAT
The DNA here is from genome assembly GCA_963974955.1 of uncultured Yeosuana sp. Taxonomy (GTDB): domain Bacteria; phylum Bacteroidota; class Bacteroidia; order Flavobacteriales; family Flavobacteriaceae; genus Yeosuana. The sequence goes on from CAXBHA010000589.1 coordinate 44, forward strand.
TTTCAGACTTATCAAATTACGGACATTCAATTATTCGTTTTCTTCCTCCTCATATTCGGTAATATTGGCATCAAATTCGGCATCTAAAAATTCATCTTTACTTATCCAATACTCAGACGTGGTTAATGTGTATGAAGAATTTTGGTTTGATTCTAAATCCCAAACAATATATTCAGCTTCAATAAATTCCTTCTTCCCAGCCAATTGGTCGGTATATAATCGTTTTACTACATTATTGTTGGATAATGAAACATTTAAGGCTTTTAAAACCACTTCTTTTGAGATATTTTGATTTGGTGCTATCTCAAATTCTATCACAGTTGCTTTCGCATTTGGAAAGGTTCCGTTATAAGCCTTATAAAGCAATTGATTGATATTAAAAAGCTGGTGATGTAAGGATATATCTGCGTATTCTTCAGAAATTTTATCTTCCAACATTTCATGGGAAATCTGTTCAATTTGATTTTCGGTTAATTGTTCAGATAGCTTATAATTTAAAATGATCGCTGCTGCCTCATTAGGTTCAAAATCTGAAATGGCCATAAAAAGTAAATCCATTATTTCTTCTGGATTTGATTGTTCGGCATCAGGAAAATCAAATTTATCCAGTAGTTGAATAAAATCGTTAGTTGTCCAAATACCCTTAAGTTCATCAACAGTTTTTACACTGTTTATTATAACGTGATAGTTCATAATGTTACTTTTTCTTTAATTCAAATAGATCCGTACGTCTGTCTTTTAAATTTCGTACGCTACCAAATTGATTGAGTTCTCTAAGTAAATCAATATCAACATCAGCAATTAAAATCATTTCAGAGTTTTGTGTTGCTTCTGCTTTCACACCATTTGTAGGAAACGCGAAATCACAAGGTGTAAAAACCATGGATTGCGCAAACTGGATATCCATATTTTGAACTTTAGGTAAATTTCCAACACTACCGGCGATAGCAACATAACATTCGTTTTCAATGGCTCGTGCTTGGGCGCAATGACGCACACGAGAGAATCCATTTTGAGTATCGGTTAAAAATGGCACAAATAAAATATCCATACCTTCATCGGCTAATAGGCGGCTTAATTCTGGAAATTCAACATCATAGCAAATTAAAATGCCTATTTTACCACAATCTGTATCGAAAGCTTTTAATTGATTACCACCTACCATACCCCAAACTTTGGCTTCATCTGGTGTAACATGCAGTTTTTCAAAACGTTCCATAGTGCCATCACGTCGGCATAAATATCCAGCATTATGTAGTTTGCCATCAACCATTTCGGGCATACTTCCGGTTATAATATTGATATTGTAGGAAATGGCTAATTTTGAAAACCGGTTCACCATTTCTGCCGTGTGTTTGGACAGTTCTCTAATGGCTTCTGGAGTTGATAAATGATTGTTTTCTGCCATTAAAGGGGCATTAAAAAATTCTGGAAATAGAGCAAAATCACTTCTATAACCAGACACAGCATCTACAAAAAATTCGGCTTGCTCCATGACATCGTCTAATGATTTATATGGACGCATCTGCCATTGCACTAACCCTAAACGCACAATTTTTTTTATGGTGGTAGCCAATTTGTTTTTCTTTTCGTAATAAATATTATCCCATTCAAGAAGTACGGCATAATCATGCGACGATGCATCACCTTCAAGATAATTGGTTAAAATACGTGCCGGATGAAAATCGTTGGAAATTTGAAAATTTAATACAGGATCATGTATTTCTTTTCGTCTTACTTTATCAATATATTCTTTCGGACTTAACGTATCTGCAAATTTGTGGTAGTTGGGAATACGCCCACCAAACGCTAATCCTCTAAGATTTAGACGTTCACATAGTTCTTTTCTATAATCATATAATCGCCGCCCTAAGCGTAAACCTCTAAATTGAGGTTTTATAAACACATCAATACCATAAATAATATCGCCATCATCAGTATGCGTGCTAAAGGTGTAATTTCCCGTTATTTGTTCGTAGGTATGATTGTCATCAAATGTGTCATAATCAACAATAATACATAATGCACAACCCGCTATTTGATTATTTACCTTGATAACTACCTGGCCTTCAGGAAACGTATCAATTAATGTTTTAATTTGTTCTTCTTTCCAAATGGCATCTGGCATGGTGGTGTAAGAAGCGATCATGGCTTCTTTTAACTCCTGATAATCTTCTAGTGTAAGAAATGTTAGTTCAATATTTTCGATATTTTTCATTTGTGGTTGTGTAATTTTTTGCAAATATCTTATTTATAATCTAATAAAGACAGTTACATGATGATATTTAAAGGTTAAATGTATAATATAAAGTGGGCTGTTTTTTAAGTTCGCTTCACATTATAAGAAATAATCATAGAAATAGAACCCTTTTTTGTTTTAAAATGAACCTAATCTATTTTGTGTTAAT
>CAXBHA010000590.1:0-2445 GCA_963974955.1 uncultured Yeosuana sp.
CAGCAAATTTATATACTGAAAATGCATCGCTCTTACCTCCAAATGAACCCATGGTCACCGGACGCGAAAACATTAAAAACTATTGGCAGGGAGCTATTGATGCAGGTTTAGTGGCCGCTTCAGTAAAAACCATAGATGCATCAAGTGATGGCGATTTAGGCTATGAGGCAGGAACTTTTGAATTAAAATTCCAAGCAGAAGATGGTTCAATAATTACAGATATTGGAAAATACACAGAAATATTAAAGCGTAATGAGCAAGGGGAATGGATATCCATATATGGCATGTGGAGTGCCAATGAGTAAACACTTTTTCAATACTGTAAAGCCTATTTTAATCAAACTAAAAAATAAAAAAACAATGTACTTTTTAAAGAATAATTACAGACATAAAAACACCACGCCCATGAAAAACAACATGTTATATTTTATGCTTTCGGCAATAATGACCATGAGCTCGATTGTCTCAGCTCAAAACAGCAATGTGCTAAAACAAAAAGTGCATATCCCTTTTCCTGAACTCCTGATTTTTAATGATCAATTTGATACTTATTTTTCAAGTAAAAACAGCATTGAGGAAATTGTTCCCAATAAACATTTTTTGGAAGGACCTGTTTGGGTTGATGCCTTAAACGGATTGCTGTTCTCTGATATTCCGGAAAACAAAATATATTTTTGGAATGAAACCGAAGGCCTTTCGGTGTGGCTGGAACCTTCAGGTTTCGCCAATGGATTGCTACTTGACAAAAAAGGGGATTTACTTGTCATGCAGGGAAATTATGCATCCACCAATGAAACAAAAAGGCAGATTGGTAAAATTATCAATCCTAAATCAAATAAAACCATAACCGATTTCGTGACAGATTTCAACGGAAAAAAATTCAACAGCCCCAATGATATTGTTTTAAGCCCAAAAGGGGTGCTCTATTTTACAGATCCGCCTTACGGACTAACAAATGCAGATACAGATAGCCTTAAAGAATTATCGTTTAACGGAGTTTATAAACTTAAAAACAATAAAGTTGAACTGTTGATTGATTCCCTTCAAAGACCTAACGGCATTGGCTTATCACCAGACGCTAAATTTTTATACGTTTCGGATACTGAAAACGGAAACGTATTAACCTATCAATTGAACAAAAAAGGTGATATTATTAAACCGGTAAATTTCTTTGACATAAAAGGTATAACAGATCGTGCTGCATCGTCATCAATGCCCTTTTTTGATGGCATGACCGTTTCAAGGAAAGGCGTCATCCTGCTCTCAGGATATAATGGTATATGGTTTGTTTCTCCAAAAGGAGTTCTATTAGGACATATTCAAACTCCTGAATTTACCTCTAATTGTACGTTGGACAGTAAAGAAGAATATTTGTATTGGACTTCAGGAAAATATCCTTTTGTAAAAGGTTCCAGTACACTTTACCGATATAAATTATAAAAGATAAGTCATGTTGATGATTGGCTTAACCATTAAAACACAGAAACCATAAACTTAAACTGACATGAAAAAAAAATTTAAAAATTACGTTTTAATATGTACAACTTTCGGATTGATGATGACAAATATAAGTTTTGGGCAAAATACCGATACTATGAAACACAACCACAAGGCAAAGGACCATGTCTGGACACAAGATGAAGCCGACGTTAAGGCCAAGGTAGAACAATTTTTGATTGTGGCGGGAAACTATAACCTCGATGCCATGGCAGAAATGATGGCCAATAAAGCCAATCTTGGGATTACAAGGTTAAAAGATGAAAAGTGGACAACCGAAACAATGCTCGTTGAGGATTACTTTGTGGCCGCAAAAAACAGGATCAACCAGCCCTACTACGAGCCTGTAAACCAATACACCATCCATGTGAGCGAAGGCCATTTGGCGTTCGTACAAGCTGATGCTATTTTACATAATTTTGGCGTGCCGATCAAACATAATATAGACTACTTCACGCTCATCAAGGAAAACAATGACTGGAAGTTTGTAAACATTTCCTTTACCTCAACACGTATTGCGGCCATTGACATGATCTATGACCCCATGATCTTTGCGAAAAGTTATGCGCAGGCATGGTGCAGCCAAAACCCCAAGTTTGTCGCTTTGTTTTTTGCTGAAGAAGCATCCTTGAGCATAAACAATGGTGATACAGCTGTTGGAAGAACTGCCATAGCCAAAGATGCCAAAGCCTTTATGGATGCCTTTCCAGACGATATGAAAGTTGCCTTTGACAGTTTGGTCAAAACCCCAAAGGGCATTGAGTTTCATTGGACATTGACCGGAACCAACACAGGGTCCAATGGCACAGGAAAAAAAATAAATATCAGTGGTTTTGAACTTTGGCAATTGGACGATAAAGGGCTTATAAAAGAATCTAAAGGCAGTTTTGATTCTGAAGAATATAACCGGCAGCTAAAATATGGTGCAGAAGATTGAATTTGAATTTT
>CAXBHA010000591.1:0-2443 GCA_963974955.1 uncultured Yeosuana sp.
AAGATGGTCAGATACCGGTGTATTACGAGTTGAATTTCATTATAAAAATAATCGTCTAGAAGGTTCGTATAGAAGTTGGTGGGAGAATGGGCAATTAGCTCAAGAAGCTAACTATGTTAATGGAAACATGAACGGAGTAGAAAAGAAATGGTACGCAGATGGTCAATTGGCAAAAGAAAGGCAATTGGTTAACGGTAGAGAAGAGGGATTACAAAAAGCGTGGTTAAAAAACGGAACCTTGTATGTAAATTACGAAGCCAAAAACGGACGTATTTTTGGGTTACGAAGAGCCAATTCTTGTTATCAATTAGAAGATGAAGTTGTTGTTAGATCAGAAAACGAATTATTATGAACAAGGCGGTACTTTTTATAGTTGTTATACTTCTTTTTGCTGCTTGTAAACAAACGGTAAAAAAAGAAAATATTCAGGTAACTGAAACCAGTAGGGTAGAGCACTTGCCATTTTATAACGATGAGTCATTTACGCCACATTGGATAACTCCAAATACTGAAGAAGAAAAACAATTTCATAAAATTACTGATTTTAAATTGGTGAATCAGTTAGGAGATACATTGACTCAAAAATCATTTGAAAATCAAATTTATATTACTGATTTCTTTTTTACGAGTTGCCCAGGTATTTGCTTGAAGATGACCAATAATATGACCAAGGTACAAGAAGCATTTTTAAATAATCCTGAAGTAGCTATTCTTTCACATTCTGTAACTCCTTCAATAGATTCGGTTTCCGTACTTAAAACTTACGCCCAAAAAAACGGAGTAATAGATTCTAAATGGCACTTAGTTACTGGTGACAAAACTGAAATTTACAACTTAGGTAGAAACGAATATTTTGTAGAAAATGATTTAGGTATTCCTAAGGATATTAATGATTTTTTACACACAGAAAACATTCTGTTGATTGATAAAAACAAACATATTCGGGGAATCTACAACGGATTAAACCGGGCTTCAATAGCACAATTGATTACTGATGCTGAAGCATTATTGAAAGAAATGTAATATCTACTAGCTTAGTTTTACGTTGAATACACTTTATGATTGTATACCTAGTATCAGGTATATTAATGTTAAAAATTGTATTACAACCTATTAACAATCAATCCCCTATAAAAAAATACTTACTTTTATATGGCTTACAAAACATAATCCTCCGGTTTTTACGAGCAGTAACCTTGTAAAAAATACCAACATGCCCATATACATGGATAGACACGATGTGTCTCAAGGAGTAACCGCAGAGGATGTAGCAGATCTACATAATCAAGATTTAATTGTTCAGCATAAATATTGCTGTAAAGGTCTAAGCTATTGGTTCGACGAAGACCGTTCTACCGCATTTTGTTTAGTCGAAGCTCCAAATATGGAAGCGATTATAGAAATGCATACCAATTCACATGGTGATGTGCCTAACACTATAATTGAAGTCGATACTAGTATTGTCGAATCTTTTTTAGGACGCATTGAGGACCCATCCAAATCTCAAAAAAAAGAACTAAATATTGTCAATAATCCTGGTTTTCGAATTTTGGCTGTACTAAAATTTATGGATAGACAGTATTCAACTTCTCCGAAAAAAAGAGTACTAGAAAAAATAAAAAACATCATTGAAAAATATGCAGGTCGACTCATAGACAGTCATAAAGAATATCTGCTGATATCTTTTACATCTACAACCAACGCACTACATAGTATTTTAGAATTGAAAAAGTATTATGTTCTAACTAAAAAAAGTACTGAACAAATTCGTATTGGTATTGGAGCAGGAGTACCAATTACCCAAAACCATGGTTTTTTTGAAGAAACGATTAAGACTGCAAAACGTTTAACAGATATTCAACATTCGCATATCATTGTAACTACAGAAGTTAAAGAGTTATATGAGAGTGAAAATCAGAACAAAAGATTAAATCCTGATATATTTAAAATACTCCTTTTTCAAGAAGAAGAGTTTCTAAACGATGTTATGAATTATTTAGATAGCGAATGGCAAAATCCCAATTTATGTGTAGACGATTTTTGTTCGCATTTGGGTTTAAGCAATTCTCAATTATATCGAAAGACCAAAAGTCTACTACAAACATCAACCAATTATTTAATTCAAAGACATCGGTTGAATAAGGCTATCAAACTTTTGATTAAAAAAGATATGAACATTTCTGAAATAGCATTTGAAACTGGGTTTAATAGTGCGGCATATTTTACAAAATGCTTTCAAAAAGAATATAATATTCTGCCTTCCAATTATTTAAAAAGTGTTTAAAAGCATAATTTGACTTTTATATTAATGACCGAAAAGTTATAGTATTTGGTTGAAATGTAGAATTTACAATGAAAAAGCATGGCTAGATTTGGAAGATAAAACCAAAACAATCAATGTCATGAAAAAAATTATCATCCTTATTTACGGTATTCTAGCTTA
>CAXBHA010000592.1:0-2442 GCA_963974955.1 uncultured Yeosuana sp.
TAGGCTACGGCTATATTTTATCTAAAAATTACTTAGGTGATACTGGAGATCAAGAAACCGTTAATGAACATCGAATATTTGAGCAATTTACATCAAAACAAACTATTGGCTCATTAAATATTAATCATCGATATCGTTTCGAACAGCGCTTTGTAGAAGATGATTTTAAGATGCGCTTTAGGTATTTTTTAGGATTTAATATGCCTTTATTTAAAGAAAGGCGGTATTATTTTTCCGTTTATAATGAGATATTTTTAAATTCCAAAAGTGCCATTTTTGATAGAAATAGACTGTATGGCGGTTTTGGGCTGCAAATTAACAAAAACATTAAGTTTGAGGCAGGATATATGAATCAATTTTTTGAATCCTCTAGCAGAGATCAATTTAATATTATCACATTTGTAAATTTCTAATATAGATTTGATCTGTAGTAAAAATCAAAGCTTGTAAGTATTGATTATTATATTGAATTTTTATGGATTAACTTAGACATTTTAAACCAATAATGAAATGAAGAAATTATTTTCAAATATTAAAGGAGATGCCTTTGGCGGTATCACCGCCGGAATTGTAGCATTACCATTGGCCTTGGCTTTTGGGGTTTCTTCAGGATTAGGCCCCAGTGCCGGATTATATGGCGCTATATTTTTAAGTTTTTTTGCTGCGCTTTTTGGTGGCACAAATACCCAAATATCGGGGCCTACAGCGCCAATGACGGCTGTAAGTATGGTTATAATTGCTGGCATAATTGCTGTTAATGAAGGTGATGTTTCAAAAGCACTACCAGCCATTTTAACTGTTTTTTTGTTAGCGGGTTTAATTCAAGTGGCCCTTGGTTTCTTAGGTTTTGGTGTTTATATAAAATACATCCCATATCCTGTAGTTTCAGGTTTTATGACAGCAATCGGGGTTATTATTCTAATCACACAAATACTTCCTGCATTGGGTTATTACCCAAAAGAAGATTTTGATTATGTGAATCAATATAAACCTCAAGCCGAAGAAATTATTTTAGAAAATATTTTAAAGGAAGAAGCAGGTGAAGGAGTATTGGTTTTAGAAGATTTTAAATCTACAGTAAACAGAGCGTATTCCATCACAGACGATGACATACTCAAAGAATCTAAAACCTTGGCTGCCAATGATGCCTCAGGAGTTTTAGGCGCTATCAAATCATTACCTCGGGCCATTCAACAAATTAATTGGCTTGAATTAATACTTGCATTGGGCACTATTTTTATTATTTATGGGTTTAAACGTATTACCAAAGCCGTTCCGAGCACTCTAGTTGCATTGGTGGTTATGTCTGGTATTGCCATCGGATTTAGATTAAATTATAGACCTATAGAAGAAATCCCTAGCGGATTACCTATACCAAATTTGGAAATCTTTACCGGTTTTAGTTTAGTTGGTATTTCTCCTTATGTTTTTACGGCCATTACGCTGGCCCTATTAGGCGCTATTGATTCCTTGCTCACAAGTGTGGTTGCCGATAATATGACTAAAACCAAACATCAACCTAACAAAGAATTAATCGGACAAGGGATTGGTAACAGCATAGGTGCCATTTTCGGAGGAATCCCAGGAGCTGGGGCCACTATTAGAACTGTGGTAAATATTAACTCTGGTGGAAAAACCAAATTATCGGGGATGATTGCAGGTTTAATACTTTTATTTATTTTATTGGCATTAGGGCCTATTGCTTCAAAAATTCCTGCAGCCGTTTTAGCTGGTATTTTAGTCACCGTTGGCATTGGTGTCATGGACTATAAAGGTTTAAAAGCAATACCAAGTTTACCAAGAGACATGAAAATAGGCCCTTTAAAATTAAGTTCCGAAGTTCTGATTATGGTTGTTGTTTTATTACTTTCTACCTTTTGGAATTTGGTTTTTGCTGTTGGAATAGGACTGATCTTTGCCTCCTTAATGTTTATGAAAAAAATTGGAGATGTAACAGCACAACGATCTGATGTAAAAGCATTAAAACATGAAAAAAACTGGGATGATGAAAAGGATTTCCCCGATAACTTAAAAGAAGAAGTTTTTATTAAACATATTAAGGGACCTCTGTTTTTTGGATCTACCAGTAATTTTCAACTCATGGCAAAACAAATTCCACATACAGCATCCACGGTTATAATTAGAATGGGAAGAATGCCTTATATCGATCAATCAGGATTATACGCCTTAGAAGATGTGTTGGTTGATTTGAAAAAAGAAGGAAAAAATGTATTGTTGGTAGGAATTCTTAAACAGCCACAATATATGATGGAACGAATTGATATTATTCCCGATTTAATTCCAAAAGAACACCTTTTCAATAGTTTCAAAGACTGTTTAAAATGGATAAAAATGAATGTAAAGAATACTCATTAAAAGGTAATCAATAAAAAGAGGCTGTCTTAAAAGTGTTTTGATTGTCATTTTGAGCGTAGTCGAAAA
>CAXBHA010000593.1:0-2433 GCA_963974955.1 uncultured Yeosuana sp.
CCGATTTTAAGAAGTGAATTAAAAAAGTTCAAGAAACTACAGCGCAATTGGATGTTAACCTTGTGATAAACATTTACAGTTTAATGAATTTCTGCCCACATCCTTCAATACACTGATACCAAATTATTAAGAAAGAGTTTTCTATCTTATAATTCAATTTGGTTTCACTATAATCACAGTTGTTAGGAATAATTTGTCCATCATAGTACTGATTATCCTCTAGCTTTGAATAAATACCCGAGTTTTCGCTTCCTACTTCCGAACTCATATCGCATAGAACACCATTAACCGTAACAGTACCATTACTAAAAAACTCAACTTGCCTATCACTAGTTATCGGAATAAAGACACCACTACCGTCGCCAGGATCTACAAGTTGTTCAACTAATTTCCATGTTCCTAATAATTCGAGATTGCCATTATTTGAGGCATCATCATTATCAGAAGTACAACTAACAAAAATTAACGTAAGAAGAATTAATATGGTTTTTTTCATGGATACGCATTATTCTCTTATAATAAGATACCACTTACTGATAATGGTTGCGTACAAAACCAAAAAAACTATAAATATCGGTTTTCAATTTCCTTAATATTGACTTCGGCCATATAATAATTTTGAGATCTAATGGTGTTCATCAACCAATCTAGATAATTTTCAGATTTTCTCTCAAACGGGTAAGTAAGTGTCGATTCCATAGGTTAAGATTTTAAAGTTTGGGTTTAAAAAAAATAAACTTACACCGCGCATTCTAAAAGAAAAAATATTTTAGTTCAACAGATTATTTTTTGCTGTTAGGTGTTTGCTTTTGCAAAAAAATGCGGTGAAAGGCAGCGTTTGGGCAATCATTCTCAGAATTTGTTTATGTACGTAACTAGCAAGAGAAAACTAATTATATAAAAAAGAATAATCGTAGTGTTAAACAAAAAAAAGAGGCTGTCTAAAAAGACAGCCTCTTCGATTATTACAGGTTAATCCCTTAAAATAATAGCGTTTTTGTTAAATAGCAATTAACCTTAACCCCACTGTGAGAATTAATTTACAATATAAATGTATTGAAGTTTTAAAAAAAACACTGAACAAACTTACCTTAGTATTGATAAATATCAAGTTTAGTGTCAATTTATGTTTTAATGTGGTCTAAATGCAATCTCGACAATGTTTCAGGGCGTATGTTAAGAAGTGATGCTAAGTATTTTTTAGGCAATCGATTGAGCGTTTCTGGATTGACAAATCTTGTGAAATAGTCGTATCGTTCCAAAGAATTAGGTATTCTGGCCATAAATGAACGGTATTCTGCATAAAGATAATAATGTTCCATTAACAGTCTATTTAATTTAGCCATATCTTTAAAATGCCCTAGTGCATAATGCATATCCTCATAACTCAAACATTCGGTATAGGTATCTTCTAAGCACTGAATATTCTCAAGTGCTGGCTGATGTTTAAAAAAACCCGATATCGAAGTCACCAATTCATTATCAACACTCACCCAAGTGGTTACTTCCTTACCATTATAATCAAAAAATCCGCGAACCAATCCTTTTCTTATCAGATAAAGGTGATCACAAATTTCCCCAGAACTAATAATAAAATCGCCTTTTTTAAAATATCTAGAAGTTATTTTTTTTGAAAGAAAATTATTCAATTCCTTTGATAAAGGAGTAATAGAATTTAATATAGTGATACTAAATATATTATTGTATATCGTAGACATTAATAAAATTTTTGTCCTTAAAGATATAGATTATCTTAGATAAATTAAGAATTCTACTACATAAATCTGTTTTTTTTTTTACATATTGCGTCTATATTGCCCACCTACTTCAAACAACGCATTTGTAATTTGTCCTAAAGAACATACTTTACAGACCTCCATTAAAGCTTCAAAAATGTTTTCATTATGAATTGCCTTCTTTTGAAGATCCTTTAATAGTTTATCGGTATCATTTGCTTTATGTAAGTTTTGCAATGTTTTAATTTGAAGTTGTTTTTCTTCATCGGTAGCACGAATAACTTCTTTAGGCAAAATAGTTGGCGAGCCTTTGCTACTTAAAAACGTATTGACGCCAATTATTGGAAACCCTCCATTATGTTTCAAGGTTTCATAGTACAAACTTTCTTCTTGTATTTTACTACGTTGATACATGGTTTCCATAGCTCCTAAAACACCGCCACGCTCGGTAATTCTATCGAACTCTAGTAATACAGCCTCTTCAACCAAATCGGTTAATTCTTCAATAATAAAAGAACCCTGAATTGGGTTTTCATTTTTGGCTAAGCCTAATTCTTTATTAATGATAAGCTGAATTGCCATCGCTCTCCTAACGGATTCTTCTGTTGGGGTGGTTATCGCTTCATCATAAGCATTGGTATGCAACGAGTTACAATTATCATAAATAGCATATAACGCTTGAAGCGTGGTACGTATA
>CAXBHA010000594.1:0-2428 GCA_963974955.1 uncultured Yeosuana sp.
ATTTTTCGACTACGCTCAAAATGACAATCAAAACACTTTTCAGACAGCCTCTTTTTATTAATCGCCATTTTCCAATATAAAAATGTCTTCAAGAGGTAATTTAAAATGTTTCGCTATTTTAAGCGAAAGTACCGTAGAAGGGACATATTTATTTTTTTCCATGGCATTTATGGTTTGTCTGCTAACGCCTATTTTATTGGCTAAATCTGCCTGAGTCATATCATGTATTGCCCGTTGAACCTTAATGTTATTCTTCATGGCTATTTGATTTAAGTTTTAAAAAATTAAAACGAACTATAAAAAAGATAAGTGGTGTAAACATATTGAACACGAGTACATCAAAAAAGGTTAAGCTATATACAAAAATAATAGTAAGCATTAAAATGATATAGTTTGCTATAATAGCCCAGACCAATGAATCTTTTCGGAGTTTATAAATAAATTCATCTTCTACTTTTTCTTTAGTAAAACCTACCAATAATCCGCCAATTATAATGGCTAAAGACGCTAGTTCATCTACGATACTATTTTCAATTAGTTTGAAAAAACCATAATCGGTTCCAAAATCGTTATTGTAAATAGATAAAACTTTCACTGTAAGTGCATCAGATTCATAATCTGTCATAAAAAGAAAAACACCTCCAATTAGTCCTAATATAAATAAAATCCATCCAATAGTTTTGTACTTGTTTGGTAATAAATAATGCATTTTCATAACTGTTCGTTTTAAAATTGATACATCAAAAGTAAAACAAACTTTACAAATAGACAAATAAAACTAACTTATAGTAATAATAACTAAACTTTTAATAATCTAGTTTTATAAGTTTTCTAACGTCATCAAGTGTTTTAATAAGCTGTTCACTAAATTTAAAAGTCATGATATCACTTTCCGTTTTTCCTTCTCTAAGCAGCTTGTTAAAGTGAATAGTTTCAAAATTATATCCAATGGTATTGTAACCAAAATCAATAATTTCTTCATTCCCGTTTTTAATTATAGAAACTGTTGACGGACTATGGAATTGCCTATTAATTTTAACAGTAGCTTTTTCGCAATAGAAAATGGCTTCAGTAGGTAAATCTTCAATTAGAGAACTTTTTAAATAAGCTTTTACATTATTTTTATACTTGAATCGCATTTGGCAAGAGGAATCGACACCATTATCAAAAAAAGTAGCTTCGGCGTCTATTGATTCAGGAATTCCTAATGTGGATAAAGCCGCAAAAATAGGGTAGATGCCGATGTCTAAAAGACTTCCGCCTCCAAGAGGTTTCTTAAACAATCTTTTGGAATCATCAAAATCCCTGTAAAACCCAAAATTGGCTTCTACTTTTACAATAGGACCATAATTTTTATTTCTTATTAACTCTAATACATATTGATAATGGGGTAGGAAATAGGTCCAAAGCGCCTCCATAAGCAGTACTCTTTTTCCTTTGGATTTTGCTATCATCTCATCAACTTCTTCAACATTCATAGCAAACGGCTTTTCCATGTTCTAAACACATGATAGTATTGTCTTTGTGTAACGCATGCGGTGTAGCGATGTAAACAGCATCAACATTGGGGTCGTTAGCTAAAGCTTCATAGTTATTATAAGCTTTTGCTGCTCCATATGTTTTACCAAATTCATCTGCTTTTTCTTGCGATCGCGAGGCAATGGCATAAAGCTCTGCATCGTTAATTGTTAGCAGGTCTGTAGCAAATTTATTGGCAATGCTGCCTAAACCAATTATTCCCCAACGGATGTTTCTATGTTGAAGTGATTCTTTCATTTGTGCGATTTATAAACTGAATAATTAAAGCGATTCCTATTACTAACATGCATCCAAAAAGGTTAAGCCATAAATACGGCATCCAATTGTACCACCAACCTATTATGATAATTACTTGAGTTATTAAAGCCGCTATAAAAACAGCATTTGCTTTAACGATTTTAAAGAAAAACGCTATTAAGAAAATACCCAGTACATTACCATAGAAAATAGACCCAATAATGTTTACCAATTGAATTAGATTATCTGCAAGATAGGCAATACAGGCTATGGTGATGGCTAAAATACCCCAGACAAAAGTAAACCACTTTGTAGCGTTTAAATAGTGTGTATCATCTTTGTCTTTTACTATGGATCGTTTGTATAAATCCATAGTTGTGGTAGAGGCTAAGGCATTTAATTCTCCAGCAGTACTCGACATGGCGGCGCTTAAAATAACAGCCAGCAAAAGGCCAATTAAACCTCGCGGTAAATTGTGTAATATAAAATGTATAAAAACATAATCTTTATCGTTGGTTTCAACACTTTCTAATTTATCGTCTGCTGCGTTTTGAATGAGTATTTTGGCAGCATCTCTGTTTTTTTTGTCGGCTTCATTAGCAAGGTTTATTTCCTTGACAATGTCCTTATTCTTGGTTTCGACATACGAATT
>CAXBHA010000595.1:0-2428 GCA_963974955.1 uncultured Yeosuana sp.
AAGCCTCTATGATGATGAACGAAGATATCAGGGTTCCGTTTGTACTGAAAACACAATCTAATTTTCTCCCTTCAATTCCCGATAATACAGGGAAGCGTGACGTTGCTTCCATGATGCCGATATCTCCTGTGTCATATCGTATTAAAGGGGTGGCGAAATTAAATAAATCGGTTACCACAATACGACCCAACTCCCCAAATTCAGCAGTTTCATCACTGTCCAATTTTAAAATTTCAACATGATAACTAGCCCAATTAATCACAAAATGGCTTGTGCTATCTGTTTGTTGCTGCGCGATGATGCCATTTTCCATATTTGAATATCTGGAGACTATGGGTGTCCGAAAATAAAACTCCATACGCTGTTTAGTCTGTTTATTTAAATTTTCAGAGATCGCAATAATAGATTTAAAATTGGCATCGATAGGTTTTGACTTTTTGCTATCCAAATATTGGCATATGCTTTCGAATCCTGAGGCATAGCCCAACCAGCCTTTTTTAGAAGGATCCCCTTCCAATTGGTTCAACAATACCTCAATTTTGTCCCCATTCATATTAATGACTTCAATGGGAACTATGTTTTGAATAAAAGACATTATTTTACTTTTTTTATACTGGGTACTCCAATGCCGGAGATAATATAGTTTATGTCCCACTTTAAACCCTGCCAGGACTGAAAAATAAATGGTATCGGCGGTGTTTCTGTCAACTTTGTCTTTATTTTGGGATACCGTTAACAACGCTCCAGTTGATCCACTTGTCGAAACCGTTTTATTATTAGTTTTGAGAAATAATGAAGACTTGAATTGAGATGGATTACTATTAATTATGTTTTTATTGATCACAGGAAACGCTGAAAGACTTTTTTTCTGTTTGATATCTTTATAGTAGGGCGTGGTAGTCACGGCATGATTTAATAACCCTTGCAAATCATTTTCGTGGATTTTTTTTGTCTGTATTGGATCTTTATTTTCCAAAACTTCTTGAATTTTCTTTATATGGTTGCTTATTTTAGCTCCCATAAAAAAATCCTTGATCCAAAAAACATGATATCTTAACCATTCTAAAAGTCTGATGATTCCTGTCATTTATATATTTATTTCTTTAAGAATCTCCTTAATAAGAGGGTGTTTTTTATAGCCACCATACGCCACATCTGACAAATGTAAACTTGGATTGTGATTTGCTTCAATAATAACCGGTCCCGATGGAGTAATGGCAATGTCCCAGCCCACAATTCTATTTGGGAAATACTTAGCCGATTTTTTAACTAAATTGCAGGCTTCTTGAAAATAGGGGATAACAAATCCTTCCAAAGCGACTTGAGTGTCCGGGTGTTTACTATATACAGCGCCCCCCTTTGCTAAATCCTGTCTTCCCGGACCTTCCAAAACCCCTGTTTTACTATTTACAGCAATTGAAAAGCCGCCAGTAGAGGTGTTATCGGTAATGCTGGTCCCAATTCCAAAACGCATGAGCACTGATAGTATATGGACTGTATTGTTAGAATCTATATAATGCACCATGCGAAGGGTGTTAATAGCAAAGGGATGAATTTCATTGATAGTGGGATGTTGTTGAATGTATTCTTCAATTAGATAACTTTGTTCTAGCAATGCTTTCTGATGCCTGATTACAGACTCCATAAGATTACTTTTACTTATTATCATACATCCTTGACCCCCAATACCCATTATAGGTTTTAAAAAGAGCTGATTGGTCGTGGTACCCTCCAACAATTTATTGAACTTTTGTAGAAGTGTTTCTTTGCTGCCTGTCCAACTGACCTGATTGCCAACTATTAATTGACTATGTAAGGAATAGCCCAATAACGGTGCGACTGGTAATCCCTGTTTTTCACAAACCCATTTAAAAATCAGCTTATTAAGTAGGAGGGCAGATACTTCGGGAAACACCATCTTTTTAGACTCTATGATACTATAATATTCTTTGAGGCTCAGGTAATCCTTATAATTTTTGATGTCTTTGCGATATAAAAATTTTCGAAAGTAATCTACGGGCAAAGTTTTTTTAAGTATTCCATAATGAATAGCTTCCCAAATTATTTTAAGGCTATTTTTTTTATTGGAATCTTTAAAAAAGACGTTCATTTGTTTTAATCTAGAGAGCATACTATTTCTAAACCTATTTAAGTTGTTTATACTCATTTAAGATGGCTTCCCATACAATTTTACGTTCAAAATTGGCCGCGATATATTTTCTGCAAGCAATACCCATTGTTTTTGATTGCTCTTTGTTAATGACTATAAAACACATAGCACTATATAAGGCTTCTTCATCTTTAACAGGAATAATAATGCCCGTTTCTTGATGTTTTATAATTTCATTGCACCCATTAATATTTGTTACTATACAGGGCAATTCCATAGCGCCAGCCTGCATCACTACATTTGGGAAACCTTCCCGAT
>CAXBHA010000596.1:0-2423 GCA_963974955.1 uncultured Yeosuana sp.
ATGCCGCAAGAGCATTGGCCTTTATGGCTTCCAATTATTATCATGTACCCTCAGAAAATCTAAAACTTGTTGGTGTTACCGGAACTAACGGAAAAACGACTGTTACAACCTTATTGTATCAATTATTTAAAAAAGCCGGATTCAAAGTTGGATTACTTTCAACAGTGAAAATCATGGTGGATACTAAAGAATACAAAGCGACACATACAACACCGGACTCTTTAACTATTAATAAGTATTTACAGGAAATGAGTGAAGCCGGTGTGGAGTTTTGTTTTATGGAAGTGAGCTCACACGGCATTCATCAATACCGAACTGAAGGGTTACATTTTGAAGGCGGAGTTTTCACCAACTTAACACATGATCACTTAGATTATCATAGCACATTTTCTGAATATAGGGATGTTAAAAAATCGTTTTTTGATAAGCTTCCAGCAACAGCATTTGCATTGGTAAATGTTGATGATAAAAACGGGCTGGTAATGCTTCAAAATACCCAAGCAAGAAAACATACCTATGCCTTAAAAACCTATGCTGATTATAGAGTGCAAATTATAGAGAATGAGTTTGGAGGGTTATTATTAAAGATAAATGAAAGTGAGGTTTGGAGTCGGCTTATTGGTAATTTTAATGCCTATAACATATTAGCAATTTATGGTACTGCTGATTTATTGGGACTTAATAAGAATGAAATTCTTCAATTGATAAGCACCTTAGAAAGTGTAAGTGGCCGTTTTCAATATTTAATTTCTGATGAAAAAATCACTGCTATAATTGATTATGCCCATACGCCCGATGCCCTTAAAAATGTTCTGGAAACCATCAATACCATTCGCACCAAAAACGAAGAGCTAATTACAGTTGTTGGCTGCGGAGGCGATAGAGATAAAACAAAACGCCCAACTATGGGGAACATCGCATCTACTTTAAGCACCAAGGTTATTTTTACAAGCGATAATCCGCGAAGCGAAATTCCTGAAACAATAATAAATGAAATTGAAAAAGGTGTTGAACCTCAAAATGCAAAAAAAGTTGTTTCTATTGTAGACAGAAAACAAGCTATAAAAGTAGCCTGTCAAATGGCGCAACCCAATGACATTATTCTTATAGCAGGAAAAGGACATGAAACCTATCAGGAAATTAAAGGAGAACGCTTTGATTTTGATGATTTTAAAATAGTGCAAGAACTTTTAAAACAGTTACAAAAATAGATGTTGTATTACTTATTTGATTATTTAGAAAAACAGTTTCAATTTCCTGGAGCTTCCCTGTTTGGGTTTATAACCTTTAGGGCAGCATCTGCCATGATATTGGCATTACTGATATCTACTATTTATGGCAAGCGAATTATTCGGTTTTTACAAAGACAGCAAGTGGGTGAAACTATAAGAGATCTTGGGCTTGAAGGGCAACAAGAAAAGGCAGGTACTCCAACTATGGGTGGGATTATCATTATTCTAGCAACTCTTATTCCAGTCTTTTTATTGGCAAAGCTGGAAAATATTTATGTAATTCTACTTATTGTAACAACCGTTTGGATGGGAACAATTGGATTTATAGACGACTATATTAAAAAATTTAAAAAGGACAAAGAAGGGTTGAAAGGTCGCTTTAAAGTGCTTAGTCAAGTAGGACTAGGTATTATTGTTGGCACTACCTTGTATTTTCATCCAGATGTAACACTTAAAGAAAAACTGCCAATTGAACAGCAACAAGAAATTTTAGCTGCAAACCCAAAAGTAGAATCATCTAAGCTTTTTCAAGCCGAAGAACGTTCAACTAAAACAACTATTCCCTTTGTAAAATCCAATGAGTTTGATTATGCCGAAATTATTTCGTGGGTAAATCCAGATTGGGCAAAATATGCTTGGATTATTTTTATTCCAATTGTAATTTTCATTATTACAGCCGTTTCAAATGGTGCCAATTTAACCGATGGAATTGATGGTTTAGCAGCAGGAACGTCGGCCATTATTGTTCTTACGTTAGGGATTTTCGCATGGGTGTCCGGTAATATAATTTTTTCAGATTACCTAAACATCATGTACATCCCGAGAGTAGAAGAAATTACCATTTATATCGCCGCATTTGTTGGATCTCTGGTAGGATTTCTGTGGTATAACACCTATCCGGCACAGGTTTTTATGGGCGATACAGGAAGCTTAACTATTGGGGGAATTATAGCGGTCATTGCTGTTGCGGTGCGGAAGGAATGGTTGATACCTATTTTATGTGGCGTATTCTTAGCAGAAAATTTATCGGTGGTTATGCAGGTGGGTTATTTTAAATATACCAAGAAAAAAAACGGTGAAGGGAAACGCATATTTAAAATGTCACCACTGCACCATCACTATCAAAAGTTAGGATATCACGAAAGTAAAATAGTTACCAGGTTTTGGATTGTGGGCATTTTTCTGGCTATC
>CAXBHA010000597.1:0-2422 GCA_963974955.1 uncultured Yeosuana sp.
AGCCATAACTTTCGATAAAAAGTTTTTTAATACTGTCTTTTTTGTGCTCAAGGATTAGAAACTCTCCTTGTTTATTTTCGTCTATAATCTTTTCCATAGTTTATTGATTCAGCTAGGGTCAATAAGCGTGCAAAGATACAATAAATTTATATTTTATGACAAAGTGGCAGGCGTAAACTTGTGTTAAAGTTGTGATATAATTGTTAAAGTACTTACTTTTATTGAAACCAATCAAAACATATAAAATGAATGCAGTTAACAGTATTTTAGAAAAAATAAGTAATGCGAAGCAATTAGACTTTGGCAGCATATTCAGTGAGTCTATTGAGTTGTTTAAAAAAACATGGCTTCAAGGGTTTTTACTTCAAGCGATTACCATAATTATTATGTTACCATTAATTATTGTTATTTATGCGCCATTAATAGGAATATTCATGACACAATCAAAAAGTGGGCATAGTGATCCAGAAGCGTTTACGGCGTTTTTTGCGGGAATGTCATTGATTTATATTGTATTTATTGTTGTAGCTGTTTTTGCGCTTAGCGCCGTTTCATTTGCATTAAATGCTGGATTTTTCAGGATGATGAGAAAACTTGACCATAATGAGCAGGTAACCACATCGGATTTGTTTCATTTTTTTAAAGCCAATTACTTTAATAAAACATTTATGCTCATGTTGGCAACCGTTGGAATTGCAATTCTCGCTATCTTATTATGTTACTTGCCTATATTTTATGCGATGGTTCCATTATCGTTTTTCACCGTAATGTTTGCATTTAATCCAGACCTGAGTACGGGAGATATCGTAAAGTTAAGTTTTAAACTTGGTCATAAAAAATGGTTATTAGCTTTTGGTTTAATAATTGTATCTGCAATACTCGCCGAAATTGTTGGTCTTTTGTTATGTGGGATTGGAGTCTTGTTTACTGCTGCCTTTGTATATCATCCCGTGTATTTTATTTACAAAAAAGTAATCGGATTTGAGAATGGCAATCAAATTTCTGAGATCTAATATCGGCTTATGGCGATTCTTTTAATCTGTATAAAAGCCAATATTTATAAGCTTAAAGAAGTTTAATTTATTTAGTGAGAAAACAGATAATCTTTAAAATTAAGCACATAAACTTTTTTTCATATACATTTGTACCTTTAAAAAAGACATATGACGAAGAATTTAGTAATTGTTGAATCACCAGCTAAGGCTAAAACTATTGAAAAGTTTTTAGGTAAGGATTTTAAAGTAGAATCGAGTTTTGGACATATTGCAGACCTTCCTTCAAAGGAATTAGGGGTTGATGTGGAAGGTGATTTTAAACCGAAATATGAAATTTCAAGAGATAAAAAAGCAGTTGTAAAAAAACTTAAGGATTTAGCTAAAAATTCCGATATGGTTTGGTTAGCGAGTGATGAGGACCGTGAGGGAGAAGCTATAGCATGGCATTTAGCCGAAGCTTTAAATTTAGATAAAGCCAAAACAAAACGTATTGTTTTTCATGAAATCACTAAATCAGCAATTCAAAAAGCGATTGAAAACCCACGCGATATTGATTATCATTTGGTTGATGCCCAACAAGCCCGTCGTGTTTTAGACAGAATTGTTGGATATGAATTGTCTCCCGTACTTTGGAGAAAAGTAAAAGGGGGGTTATCAGCAGGACGAGTACAGTCGGTTTCTGTGCGTTTAATTGTAGAACGTGAACGTGAAATTCAAGACTTTACATCAGTCGCATCATTTAGGATTGATGCCGAATTTTCAAATGAAGAGGGCCAATCATTTAAGGCTAAATTACCGAAAACATTTTCTACTAAAAACGAGGCTTTAAAGTTTTTAGAATCGAACGGCAATGCCAGTTTTAAAGTAGCTGAGCTGGAAAAGAAGCCAGCAAAAAAATCACCAGCAGCACCGTTTACAACATCGACGCTTCAGCAAGAGGCTTCACGAAAGTTATATTTTTCAGTAAGTAAAACGATGACGATGGCGCAGCGCCTTTATGAATCTGGACTTATTACTTATATGAGAACAGATAGTGTCAATTTATCTGACGAAGCCCGAAAAGGAGCGCAACAAGAAATTGAAAGTTCTTTTGGTTCAAAATATAGTAAACCCCGTAATTATAAAGGAAAATCCAAAGGGGCACAAGAAGCACATGAGGCCATAAGACCTACTGATTTTTCTTTACATTCTGTCCATATCGATAGAGACCAAACACGGTTGTACGATTTAATTTGGAAACGTGCCATTGCTTCGCAAATGAGTGAAGCAGAGTTAGAACGCACCAATGTTAAAATAAGTGCTTCAACACACAAAGACCAATTTACAGCAAATGGTGAAGTGATTACTTTTGATGGGTTTTTAAAAGTGTATTTAGAAGGTAGCGATGATGAAGATACCGAGCAAGAAGGCATGTTGCCAGCGATGAA
>CAXBHA010000598.1:0-2421 GCA_963974955.1 uncultured Yeosuana sp.
CCTGCCACAAGACTTCCGGAACGATAATTTCAGAACTATCATCTATATCCAATAGGTTATTGAATTTTACCTGTAAGGCATCCTTGGTGTCCAGAAACAGTGCTAATTGATTTTCCAGATCGTTCAACTCCAATTCCACACGCAACTCATCAACAATAGAGGCTGTTCCAGCTTCAATTTTAACTAATGATAGGCGTTTAAAAACCTCGAGTATCTCGATATTCTCTTTTGTTATTTCAATAGCCTTTTCAATAAAATAATAATTATAATAAGCTGTTTTTACTTCAAAGAAAATATTGGATTTTGTGTTTTCAAAGTCTTCATATTTAGCTTTTGCCAATTCGGTGGCAACATCTTCCTGTGCACTCAAGAGGCCAAACCAAGGAAAGCTTTGTGCTAAATTAAAAGTTGCTCTTTGCGGTCCAACCCTTGTTTCTACTGGCTGGATAAAATATCCAAAAGCAAAAGTAGGATCTGGTAAAGTACCAACTTGAGGTACTTTTTCCATAGCAGCCATATAATCATTAAACTTTGCCTTTAAAGCAGGGTTATTATTGGCTGCTATTTCTAAATAGTTATTTAAATTTTCTTGACTGAAAATACTTGTTGTAAACAGTACAACTAGGCTCAAGAAAAGGTATGTTTTAGTATTCGCTGTCATCATTATAAATTTAAGCATTACTTGATTTTAATTGTTTTTTTAACCCTTTCTCTTTCCACATACTGTAAAGTACAGGTACTACAAACATGGTCATGACCTGTAACAGCATACCACCAAATGAAGGGATTGCCATGGGGATAACCACATCGGAACCTTTACCACTAGATGTAAGTACAGGGATTAAAGCAATGATAGCAGTTGCTGCGGTCATCATTGCGGGACGAACCCTTTTTGAACCTGCTTCAATTACCGAAGCCCGAATTTCTTTAACGGTTTCTGGATGTCTCTTATCAAATACTTGGGTTAGATAAGTTCCCATAATTACCCCATCATCAGTTGCAATCCCGAACAAGGCAATAAAACCTACCCAAACGGCGACGCTCAGGTTTATGGTGTGCATCTGAAACAAATCACGCATATATACCCCAAATACATCAAAATTCAAGAACCATTCCTGTCCA
The DNA here is from genome assembly GCA_963974955.1 of uncultured Yeosuana sp. Lineage (GTDB taxonomy): Bacteria > Bacteroidota > Bacteroidia > Flavobacteriales > Flavobacteriaceae > Yeosuana. Next base: position 1,123 of record CAXBHA010000598.1, read on the forward strand.
TATAACCAAATCATGATAAAACCACCAGCGAAAGCTACAAAGATACCAGAGAAAACCATCAGTGAAGGAATCATTGATTTAAACTGAAAATATAGAATTAACAGAATTACAATCAGAGAAATTGGCACCACGATCATTAAACGTTTTGATGCTCTTATCTGGTTTTCGTAATTTCCCGTAAAACGATAGGTTACACCTGCTGGTAATGTAAATTCGCCACTATCCATTTTCTGTTTGATAAGGGCTTGTGCATCTTCAACCACATTGGTTTCAGCATAGCCTTCTTTCATATCAAATATAACATAGCGAGAGTTGCATTTGCATATCTTTTACGGATAGTCCATATCTAGACATGGCCTGACGGTTTAACTTCATTTCTAAATAAGGTTTACCAACAACTCTATCTGCAAACACTGTTGGTGGATTAACGCTTGGTACCTCTTTTAGAATGTTTTCCAGTTCAAATCCAACTTTTTCAATAACTTCCAAGGTTGGCCCAAACACTTTAATCCCCATTGGTGCTCGCATACCTGTTGCCAACATAATTAATCGTGTTTGGATAGGTTGCAGTTTTGGAGCTGATGTTAACCCAGGGAATTTGGCGTGCTTAACAATTTCATTCCAAATATCATCTGGTTTTTGGATATGCTCTCGCCATTGCCTAAAGTTTTCACCGTCATCATCTGGAATAAGTTCTTCTTCCGTTATTTTACGAAACTCGTCAGTACCATATGTATAGGTCGTACCATCTTTTAAAACAAAAGCGTTGTTTTTATTAACTTTAAAACGCTTTCTGTGTCCATCTTCATCTAGAATATATTCTGGAATGTAATTTATGGTGTTTTCATACATGGATGTAGGTGCAGGATCAAGAGCAGAGTTTACACGTCCCCATTTACCTACCGCAGACCCGATTTCAGGGATGGTCATGACGTGTTTATCAATACTTGCAATAACTTCCATATTTTCAGAAATACTAGAGTGTGGCATGGTAGTGGGCATTAGCAAGAATGACCCTTCATTTAAGGCTGGCATAAACTCTTTCCCCAACCCAGGGAGAGCTTTGTCCAGTTTCCATTTATTATCTAAACACCAGGTTAAAATGCTTTTGTAAAAATACACTACAGCCATTAATGCCCCCAAAACAACACCTATTACTATTATCACAAAAATAAAATTGACAAATGTAGAGTTAGCAACTCCTAAAGGCATCCATTCTATAGTCAGGAAGTAGACTAAAATTACAATTGCGATGGCTATATTGACATAATTGGCTGTTTTTTCGGAATAGGAAAGCTT
>CAXBHA010000599.1:0-2419 GCA_963974955.1 uncultured Yeosuana sp.
GATTGATTACTAACAACTTACAGATTGCTTCGTTCCTCGCAATGACGTAAAACCAAACTTTTAAGACAGCCTCTTGTTTTTGTAATTTGGTTTAGCAATCAATTTTAAAATAGTGGAATTCCTTGCTATCCCGTTTTTAGTAGTTGCATTCTTAAAAATATAGTATCTTTCTACTTTCAAACAATTCATGTTAAATTATATGAAGCAATTCATTGTCTTATTTCTGCTATTATTAGTTCAATTTAGCATGTTTTCACAATACGTAACTTATAATGAAACTCCTCCCATGTTTCCGAATTGCGAGAACATAAACATAGAATCACAGCAACGCTGTTTTGACGACCATGTGGTTCAGCTTATTTTTAACAACTTTAAAACTCCTCAAAATGTTCTAGACGATAACTATAAGGGCGAAATGGTTGTTCTTTTTGAAGTAGATACTACAGGTCAATTTAAAGTCATTTATGTCGATGCCAGATATAATGGATTGAAGGAAGAAGCTAAACGGGTATTTGCTGAGTTTCCAAAAATTAAACCGGGCACTTACAATGGGAATCCTACATTTAAACAATACTCTATCCCAATAAAAATCCCATTGGTTGATCAAGCCATTAAAACTCAAGATTTAAGAAAGGAAAACGAAATTTCGCTATTGGAAAAAAAAGCAAAATCTGAATTTGATAGTGTAAATAAAGCATTAAAATCATTTACTAATAAGGCTTATTCAAGTCAGTTAAACGTTCCATTCACCCATGCTGACTATTCCAAGTTTGATAGGAACATGAATTTAATAGGAACCAATAGCCATACCGCTTCAAAACCATTTGTGTATGATGATGTTTCTAAGTATTATGATTTTCAAGCTCAAAATGATGCTTTAAAAAAGGAAGCAAATACATGGACCGGAAGAAAGCTTTGGAATGAACATTTAGTCCAATTAGAAGGAAACGATTATTGGTTTACCATAGATCCTATTTTTGATTTGGAAGTTGGGAAAGATACAGAGGCCGATTTTAAAACGACTTATAACAATACACGCGGTGTTTTAATACAAGGTGGTTTAGGGAAGCACTTTAATTTTTATACAACTGTTTTTGAAAGTCAAGGACGATTTGCAAAATACGTTAATAACTATGCCGAAAGTTTAAAGGCATTTGGACCGGATCCCGCCATTGTTCCGGGAAGGGGTATTGCAAAACGATTCAAAACAGATTCGTATGATTATCCAGTTGCCGAAGCCTATATATCGTATGCACCAACTAAATCCATCAATATTCAGTTTGGGCATGGTAAAAATTTTATTGGTGATGGGTATCGATCCTTATTTTTAAGCGATGTTGCCAGTCCGCACCCTTTTTTAAAGTTGAATACTACCTTTTGGAAAATAAAATACACCAATACATGGATGTGGCTTAAAGATGTCAGACCCGAAGTTGCTGTTGATGGGGCTTTCCTAACCAAATTTATGGCGAATCATTATTTAAGTTGGAATGTTTCAAGGCGTGTTAATGTAGGACTATTTGAATCCGTTATATGGACCAATACAAATAACAGAGGCTTTGATGTAAACTATTTAAATCCTATTATCTTTTATCGTGCCATTGAGTTCGAAACAGGTCAAGCTGCCGGTAATGCCTTGGTTGGTGCTTCAGCAAAATATAAATGGAACGATAATATAAATCTGTACGGTCAGTTTGTATTGGATGAATTTTCTTTGAGTGATGTTAAAGCAGGTGATAAAAGCTGGAAAAACAAGTTTGGCTATCAATTAGGAATTAAATATTTCAATGCGTTTAAAGTCGATAATTTATTAGTACAGTTTGAGTACAACCGAGTACGACCTTATACGTATTCACATAATACCATTGTGTTAAATTATGGCAACAACAACCAATCGATGGCACATCTTTGGGGATCAAATTTTAGTGAAGCTGTATTAATTGGAAGATATCATTACAAACGTTGGTTTGGCGATGCCAAACTTATTTTTGGTGCAAGAGGATTTGATTATAATAATGGCACTGATAATTTTAGTTATGGTGGCGATATTTACAGAAATTATAACGACAGGCCTTTTGACTCCGGAGTTAAAGTAGGGCAAGGCAATAAAACAAGCTCATTGTATGCCAACTTACAAGCGGGTTATGTCATCAATCCAGCTTCTAACTTAAAACTGTTTACCGACATTACATTTAGAAACTTTAACCCTGATGTTACAACGGCTACTACATTTAAAAGCAATACCGTTTGGTTCAATATTGGCTTAAGGACCGATCTGTTCAATTGGTATTTTGATTTTTAGCTTTGTCATTCCTGCGAAAGCAGAAATCCATTTTTTAGAACTAGAAAATTACCAAATTTTCCTTTTTTACGGCAAGCCCACAGCAAGAATTTTAAAAAAGCAGGATAAACAGTAAAA
>CAXBHA010000600.1:0-2413 GCA_963974955.1 uncultured Yeosuana sp.
AGGTAAAATTTCTTCAATAGTAAGTTCAATATTTTCGTTCTCATCCATCATGGCTAAACTGTATATCAAAGGCACATAATGGTCGGGAGTAGGAGCAGCCATCATACCTAACTTTTGTTTTTCGTAATGCACTATGCTTTGAATATCCCGTTTATCTAATTGTCGTTTTATCCATTGGTCAAACTCAATGTCCCAGCCGTAAGGTTCCATATTGCCTTTAAAAAACCGCTTGCCAGCTTCCTGCAAATTATGAACCACGGCACCGCTGCCGATAATCAAAATACCTTTTTCACGCAAGGGTTTTAATTGTTTCGCTAAGTCAAAATGATATTGCGCCGACTGGTAATAATCAATGCTCATTTCAAAAACAGGCACATCGGCTTTTGGAAACATATGTTTCAGCATTGGCCATGCACCGTGGTCTAATCCCCACTCAGTTGTTGGCTGAACTTTTGGAATAAGTTTGCTCACTTCTTTTGCTGTTTCGGGAGAACCGGGTGCAGGATATTTTTGAGTATAATATTCCGGTGGAAAACCGTAGTAATCATAAATGGTTTCGGGGGCAGCACTCACATTCACAAGTGTTCCCCTGGTACACCAATGAGCCGAAATTACCAATATGGCTTTTACTTCATGCTCTTTCCTTACTTTTTCTCCCACTTGTGCCAGCGATGTTAAAAAAGGGTTTGCATTTAAGCCCAAAGGAATATCCATCGGGTTACCATGTGAAGTAAACAACACCGGCATTTTATCGGATGCTGCAAAAGAAGATGTAATAGTTGATAATGCCTGTAATTTCATAGTTTGTGCAGTTATAGTTGTTAACCCAAGTAGTTTTAAAAGTCTTTGCGTTGCATACAGTTGCTGGCTACCCTGCTTTAAAATATTTACATTTCATTTCTCTGCACACTATAAACACATCTTGCAAGGGCTACTGGTTCTTCTTTTTCATTTTGAAATAATGCTACATCTACTTTAATAATCGTTTTGCCGTTTTTTATAATTCTTGCTTTTGCATGTATATCAGCTTTAATGGCAGCATGTAAATAATCCATTCGCATATCAACAGTATTCAACCTGGCTTTATCAGAATGCAATGTTGTTGCCCCGGCTATTCCGCCTGCGGTATCAGCAATGGCAGCCAGGATACCTCCATGCCATCTGCCCTGTATAAAATCGCCGATAAACTCTTCCTTAAACGGGATATGAATAAAAACATATCCCTCCTCCATATCAACAATCTCCAGGCCGAGTATTTTATTGGCAGGCATTAAATTTTCAATGGCATGTTTAAGCAATAGAAATTTTTTATTTTGTTCTTTTTCTTTCATAAAATTTAAACTATGTAAGTTAATTAAGCGTTGGCTGCATAAAAGGGTTTCTTATAAATCCAGTAACCCAAACTAAAATCAAATTCCCCAATGTGATAATTAAAGGTTCGCTTTGCTACATATGCACTATTTATTATAGCTCCGCCATGTTTCCGCTTAATAAAAACACCCCGAATAATTTGTAGGTGTAAATAAAAAAAGCAGTGCAGCAATCATTATTCTACCTAATCCAAATTATTAAATTAAAGAAATTACCCGAATTCCTTATCTGCATAACAGAGTTCGAATGAATATGATTTATTTATTTTAGTGTCATAAACCCGATTTTACTGTGCTGTATAACCACCATCAATCACTAGTTCAGAACCGGTCATATAGGAAGCTTCATCTGATGCTAAAAACAAAATACCGTTTGCTATTTCTTCCGGCTGTGCTGGACGTTTCAATAATGTTGGACCTAAAACCATTTTTTTTACTTCTTCATTTGCCATCAAGTCTTTTGTCATACTAGTTTCCGTAAAACCTGGATGGACAGAGTTAACCCTGATATTAAATGGCGCAAATTCAATCGCTGCCGTTTTAGTTAATAGTCTTATTGCACCTTTTGTAGCAGTATAGACCGACTGGTTGGGGGCGCCAACTATACCCAGTGATGAAGAAATATTAATGATGGAGCCACTACCGTTTTCCTGCATTAATCCCACAACGTGCTTCATTCCCAAAAAAGCACCTTTCAAATTTATTTTTACAACAAAATCAAATTCTTCGGATGTTGTCTCAACTATGGGTTTTAACAGACTAACACCAGCCACATTTACCAAAATATCCAGCTTCCCAAATGTTGCTTTTGCAAATGCGATTACATTGAGCCAATTTGCTTCGTTAGAAATGTCTAATTTTTGAAATTCCGCAATGTTACCTGCATCGGTAATTTCTTTAATTACGTTTGTGGCTAGGTGCTCATTTAAATCCGCAATTACTACTTTTGCCCCATGACTAGCAAGTAACTTTGCTGTGGCTTTACCTATACCGGAAGCTGCACCTGTTACTATGGCAACTTTATTTCCTACTCGTTTCATATT
>CAXBHA010000601.1:0-2411 GCA_963974955.1 uncultured Yeosuana sp.
GTCACCATAAACTTCTGGACAATTATATCCCATTTCTAAAATACGTTGTCTTGTTTTAGGACCTCTAACTGCCAAAAACTTTGCATCTCTAATGTTATCATTTTTTTTTATAATACCACTTCCCCAAACTATTGAGTTTTTGTTTACTGAAGAAATAATGCTTCCAATACTCACATAATGCTTGAAAAAATATTTATGCAAACCTTTGTTGGGATGCTCAATGCAAATTACTTTTTGTCTAGATATTCTTTCCAATATATACTTTGATAGCAAATCACCATAATTTTCAAGACCACTTGCTCTTTTTTCGTGCCACCAATATAGTCTAATTGCCATTTTTAGAATTAAGATTTTTAAAGAAAAACACTTTATTGTCTTTTATTTTAGAATCACTCCATGACCACCACTCCAAATCCAATAACTCTTTTATTTGAGTGTCACTAAATCTATTTTTAATTTTTTTGGCGGGAATCCCAGCTACAATTGAATAAGGCTCTATAGATTTTGTTACCACACTTGCTGCACCAACAACTGCACCATGACCAATAGTTATATTAGGTAAAATAATCACATTATCTCCAATCCAAACGTCACTACCTATTTCAATAGAGATGTTTTGCTTTACTTGAGAAAATGGGGCTTCATTGAAATAATTTTTATAAAATGAATGTTGCACAGAAGCAAAATCAACATCATGATTATTTAAAATACATTTCACATCTTTTCCTATTGCACAATAGGATCCAATTTTAATTTTTTTACCCCCTCCTCTAATTTGAAAATTACCATTATTAAATGATTGCTTTCCCACTTCTATTTGATTATTAGAAATAAAAAGTATTGGCTTTTCATTAAAGAGAATACCTTTTAGCTTTTTGGCTAACCAATTTTTAATTTTCAACTTAATTCCCATAATCCATTAGAATAATTTACCAATCTTCCTTTAGGTATCCTGCCTGTTTTGTAAATATCATTTGCTACAATGTTAAAAGACATACATTGTTCAATAATCTCAATGGTATTTTCACCATCTGCCAAAGCAATGGTAACAAAATAGCTGTTGGGCATCAACTTTAAATCGTTAATAGTAACTTTAAGTGTAAAATCATTTTTTGAATTGAAAACGGCTTCTGTCATTTCATGCAACCTTAAAGCAGTAATTTTAACTCCACTTGTAGATGTTATTAATACACTCGCTTTAATTCGTTTTAAATTTACAGTATTTCTAATATTCATTTTGACAGTAAAATCTTCACCCATTAAAAAATTAGGAGAAACAATATCTTCACTGTTAACCATCTCAATACTTGAAATTTGGGTTGCTTTATTGTTTTTTACAAATTCAACTTTAGCAACTTTTTCATTGGAATTTCCATCCAAATAAAAGTCTACTGCCTCATTAGAATCACCTTCAAATACTATTTTTCCATATTCTAAAACCACCCCTCTAGTACACAAATTTTTTACCGCCGCCATATTATGGCTCACAAACAACACCGTTCTACCTTCACCCTTGCTAATATCCTGCATCTTTCCAATTGCCTTTTTTTGAAATTCGGCATCGCCAACTGCCAGCACCTCATCAATCACCAATATTTCTGGTTCTAAAAAAGCAGCCACCGCAAAAGCTAAACGTACCGTCATTCCAGAAGAATACCTTTTTACAGGCGTATCAATATAACGTTCACAACCAGAAAAATCAATGATTTCATCAATTTTTGAAGCAATTTCTTTTTTGGTCATCCCTAAAATGGCTCCGTTTAAAAAAATGTTTTCCCTTCCTGTCATTTCGCCATGAAACCCTGTACCAACTTCTAACAGCGATGCAATACGTCCTTTTGTTTTTATTTCGCCAGTAGTCGGACTTGTTACTTTAGATAATATTTTGAGTAAGGTAGATTTTCCTGCGCCATTTTTTCCAATGATTCCTAGAACTTCACCACGTTTCACTTCAAAGTTAATATCCTGTAATGCCCAAACGTAATCGGAGATTCCTTTGGTGCTTCTGTCGTTTACATCTCCTATTTTTAAATAAGGATCTTCTTTATCACGTACTTTATACCACCATCGGTTTAAATCATGACTAATGGTGCCTGTGCCAACTAATCCCAATCGGTATTGTTTACTTATGTTTTCGGCTTTTAATATAATATCACTCATGGCTATAATGAAAAGTGAATAGTGAAACGTGAATAGTTGCTACTCATACCTAATGTTTTTTAATTATATAATTTCTAAATCCAAGGAGTAATTTTTTAACCTCAATCATCGAATCTTCTAAATCTTTATTCTTATCTGCAAACCTTAATCTAATAGAAATAAGATACTGTGTTTCTAATTCCGATATGGAACTAATAGCAATCATTAAAAACTGAATCAATTCTTTATTTCCTTTTCTTGCTGCTCCTTCG
>CAXBHA010000602.1:0-2409 GCA_963974955.1 uncultured Yeosuana sp.
CGACCGGAGCAATGCCTTTTGTGGGACAGACGGTCATTACCATTTGTTCCTGATTTTGCTTAGTTATTCCGTAAACAGAGGTAGGGTGGATTTTAGATTCTTCGTCTGTAGCAACCAACTCGAGAGATGAAGAGTTCGGATATTTTACCTCAAAATAATTGTTATCCATGTCCTCTTCAATTCGATGCTTCGGATATACATATCCCAATTCCTTACTAATATATTTGCCTTCACCGTAAATGGATCTTGATGAGGCTATTACAACTTTTTTAACTTTGTTAGGTGAATTAACCAAAAAATCCAACATATTTGCTGTTCCCTGTACGTTGACCTGAGTGTATTTTATTATTTCATACATGGACTGCCCTGTACCCGTCTCAGCAGCAAAATGCACAATTATATCCTGGTTTAATATTGCTTTTTTCCAATCTTCAATATTTGTGACATCCCCCTTAATAAAGGTCACTTTATTTCTAATAGAATTATATAAAGGGGAAGTATTTATAGGGTCTTTTCCGTGGATTTGTTCAGATAGATTATCTAGCACAGTTACATTATATCCTTTTGCATTTAGCTTTAAAGCTAAATTTGAACCAATAAAACCTGCTCCTCCTGTAATTAAGATATTCTTCATTATGTATAACTGATTATCAAATGATTCACAAAAATACATTTATATATGTTTATAGAAGTTCTGCTCCTGATTTTTTTTAAGGGACACCCCTTTTTTTTGAGAGAAAATAACCAATAAGAAGCTTATTACATAAAGGGGGGTTGCTGTTCTAAAAGGAGATTCAAATAGCATGAGTAATAACGTCATTGAACATATTATCAACATTGATTTATTGTTCAATTTGTAGAAGCAATATATAATATTTGCGAAGGCAAGAAAGAAGATTAATAAGCCAATAATTCCATTTTCCAGCAAATAAGTAAGGTACTGGTTATGGGAGTGGTTCATTTCTAGGACCGTGTTAAATCCTGCTTTTCGAGCTAATTCTATATTTTGAAGAATAGCTTCCGATTTCCCTGTGCCATGTCCTGACCACGGCATTTCTTTGATAGCGTACCCTGACATTTTCCATAATTGTAATCTTGGTCCATCTAAATAACCTATAAAATAAGCCATTGTTGCAAAGCCAATAAAGATGGTAGGAAAGATATATCTGGCGATATTTTTTGCGGAAAATAAAAACAAAATGGGTAATACAAGGTATAAGACAAGTGCAAATCTAGACCCCAGCAATAAGATGGCTGAAAAGCTGAATGCGAAATAAACAATAAATAAACTGCGCGGGATGAGCTTATTTTTAAGTAAATCAGTACAGAAAACGTTACCGATTAAAATAAAAAAAGAAATAAAGGTAGTATGGTCATAAAACAGCCAATACAAAACGGCATGGGCAGTTGTCTTAATACTGCTAAAGTAATTATGGAGATTGATGTTGTAGTAATATCCTCCGTAAAAAATAAGTATTAACCAACTTACAATGATAATGGAAGATAGCAGCAAAAAAATGCTGACATACATTCTTTTAATATTATCGTAATGTGTGGAAAAAGAAATTAAAGTGCCAATCAATGGGAATAATAAAAAGCCCATTGGTATTGCCAGTTCGGAAACATGACCTTCTCCAAGTAGAACCGTGGGAATTAAAAAAAATACACAAACGGAAATTTCTATCGAATTAATTTTAATATTTCTTTTATCATAGTAATTGAATAGGCTATATGCCAATAATAAAATTGTAGAAAATGTAACCCATGCAATTTTTAGAGGAATAGTACACATGAAAAACGCTAGGAATATGAGGACTAAATTTTTCTCATATATTTGAAGTTTTATCCAATGTACCGTGGGATAAATGAAAAGAATTAACCAAGGCAGTAGTAAGAGTAAGGTACGTGCCCATAAAGGATAAATTAATTCATTAATTGGTTTAAGGACTATATAAGGATCAAAGGAAGATTTGGAGGTATCCAAAATGAGCATTGAGCTTACTTCGTCTATGGTTTTTATATGTTTAGAAAAAACAATATTATTTTCAATGTCATTGTAGGAAATTTTAAATAGGCTTCTGCCCTTTGATTTGAGCTCCAGTGAATTAATCATTACACTTTCTAGACTTGTATTAGAACCAAAATCCAAGCGTAAGAACTTCAATTGTTCATCCGGAACCAATTGAAAAGGAAAGACAATTGTATCCCGGCCTTTATTAGCCTTTCTTTTAATTTCCTGAATTTGGTTAAATCCTTCGCCAGTGTCGTAATGTAGTTCAATACTACCATTCTCGGGATATGTGATTTCAGCTAATAGTGAATATGATTTTTGAGATAATTGGTCAGCTAGTTTAAAACCCAGCGCGGAATTAATTATTATGGCGAGTAGCATACAAACAGATAAACGCA
>CAXBHA010000603.1:0-2408 GCA_963974955.1 uncultured Yeosuana sp.
AGTGTTACATTTAAGTTGGTGAATGTATCATCTATCTTTAAAATTTTTAAATCGCCAATACTTCCATCAATAATAGCGTTATTTATTATGTTTTTTATTATAATGTTTGACGAGTTCGAGGTTAACATCAACCTTTTTACATTATCGATCTCTGCATTATTAACATAATTCAAGTTAAGTGACCCCAAATTCCAATTGGTCACAAAAATTGGGGAATAAGAAGCATTAATGGACGTGGTGCTTCCATTAATGCTATTTGCAATTAGTTTTGAATGTGATAAATCCGCTCTTAGAGGCAAACCTAAGTTCACCATATTTCACATTAACCTTAAGCCTTGCATCTTTAGGTATTTTTATTTTTATTGTTTTTTTTACTTTTGAATTGGTGCTATTATGAATTAATTTTTCAATTTTAACACGTCTTTCATCTGCCAACTTAGCACGTTCTTCTGCCATTTTCTCTCTTTCCTCTGCACGTTCTTCATGCATTTTCCCATAAAGTTCCTGCCTTTTGGCTAATCTTTCAGCTCGTTCTTCAATTTGCTTTGTTCTTTCTTCCATTCGATTAGCATATTTTTCTCCCCAGACTTCCATTCGCCTACCGTTTTTTTCTTCCCATTCCTTGCCAAATTTCTTACCCCAGGCTTCCATTTCCTTGGCATACTTTTCTCCCCATTCCTTGCTAAATCTCTCACCCCAAGCTTCCATTTTTTTAGCATAATCATCTCCAAAGTTTGATTCAAAATCCTTCGCCCATTGTTCCATATAAGCGTCCCCATCTTTTTTATAGGCTTCGTAATCAAACTGGATGCTGTTAATCCCTTTTGGTAATTCAGGTAACTCGGGCAATTCAGGTAATTCCGGCAATTCAGGTAATTCCGGTATTTCTGGAATCTCAGGCATATCGGCAAGTTCAAACTTTAATTCTTCCAATACTGCATACATGGCGTCCTTATCGCCTTCTTTATACTTGTAAGCCCAAACAGATGGTGAATTCCCTTTTGTTGAAATAGAGACCGTACTTTTTGTTGCATCTATATCCACGTTCCATTCCTTTAATGCGTCTTGCAACTCTTCCTTTGAAAGATTATTGCTTTCAATATAGGCCTCGACTTCTACAATATCCTTGTTCCACGTATCAAATACAATATTGCAATAACTGGTATTTAAGTCTATAGCAACATTTTTATTCACCTTTATGGTTTGAGATACTTTGGTTAATTTTTGCTGTGCCGACATACTTCCGGCAATAAAAACCATTAGTGTTAATAGTTTTAATTTTAATATAGAAAACTGTTTCATTTTTTGATTTTTTTTAGATTGATTGTGAAGCTTCATCAACAGGAGTGTCTGAAGCGGTTAATTCCTGTAATTGTTCCCGTAATCGATATAACAGATTCAATCGATATTTTAAATTGTCTATCAAGGCGTTTACTGTTAACTCACTTGGTCCGTTTTCGGTTAATTCAATTGACAAATTCCTGTACTCGTTATTAAGAAAATTAAGCTGTTCAATATACCTATCAAAAAGCTCTTTGGTTTCTGGGGCATATTTTATTTTGGACAATTCCAAGTTGATGCTGGCCAAATAATAATCCTCCACTTTTTTAAGGCCAGGAGACACATCCCCTAAGGTTTTTGTCACCACTGGTTCTGTTGCAGCCACATTGCTTGTTGATGTTATGGGTGTTGAAGGCTGAAAATATTTATAGCCTCCATAACTTAACCCAAGCAACAACACTATACTGGCCGCCATCCGCAACCCATTGTACCTTGATTTGCTTCCAACTGGCAAGGCTTTGTTAAGCTTGTCCAAAAACCTTACTTGATGATTATCGGGCATTTTATCTTGAAGCGTTTTTTGTTCTTCTTTAAATAAGTCTCTAATATCCTGTGCCATCTTTTTTAAGTGTTAGCAGTTCTTGCAATTTTGCTTTTCCTCTAAACAATTGTGTTCTTGATGCTGTTTCTGAAATGTTCAAAATCCCTGAAATTTCCTGATGGTCATACCCTTCAATTAAATATAGCATTAATACATATTGATATTTGTCAGGTAATGTTTCAATAGCTTTTTTCACATCGTTTATTGTAATAGCATCATCTACCAACCATTTGTCGTCATTTGTTGTATCAGCTACTTTTAGGTGCACCTCTTCCAAATCAACCAAACGCTGTTTTTTAGATTTTAAAAAATCGATACTTTTATTGACAACAATACGTTTTAACCAAGCTCCAAAAGTAACTTCTGCTTTATATTGGTGCAGTTTTGTAAACGCCTTTATAAAGGCTTCCTGCACAATATCTTCAGCATCATGAGCGTCTTTTAAAAACCGTTTGGCAACAATATACATGCCGTCGCAGTACTGGTTGTATAACTGCAATTGTGCTTTACGATTGTTTTGTTTACA
>CAXBHA010000604.1:0-2398 GCA_963974955.1 uncultured Yeosuana sp.
AGAACAAGGAGTAGAATCTATTGCCGATGAAATTAAAGCAAATCAGCCTATTTTTAATGTGAATAAAATATATGCGGATGCCTATGTGCAACAAAATTCATCGGGTGGAGAGCGGTATCCAGAGGTTAATAAAGCCATTACCAATGCAATTGAAAAAGGTACTTTAGTTTTTGATTATTTTGGGCATGGAGGCGAAGACGGCTTTGCTTCTGAAAGGATTTTAGATGTACCTCAAATTCAGGGTTTTAATAACATAAATACGTTGCCACTTTTAATTACCGTTACCTGCGACTTTTCTCGATTCGACAATCCCAATAGAATTACCGCAGGAGAGTTAACACTTAAAAATACCAACGGAGGCGCCGCAAATATGATTACCACTACTAGAGAGGTTTTTATCTCTGTAGGTCAGCGTTTTAATGAAGAATTAATTCGTGTACTCTTAGCGTTTAATAAAGAAGATTTAACGATTTCGGAAGCGTTAATGACCACTAAAAACAATTTTACGAGTTCGCAAAAATTCTTTATTTATTCTTTTGGAGATCCTGCGATGAAATTGGCAATTCCCAAACCAAACATTCGCATCACCAAAATGAATGATGTGGATATCACACAGTCGTTAGACACGATAAGAGCATTGTCTAAAGTAAAATTTGAAGGGATTGTAACAGACAATTCGAATGCTGTTTTAACGGATTTTAATGGAACGCTTTCTACCACGGTTTTTGATAAATTAATAGATAAAACGACCTTGAATAATGATGGCTTTGGAATTAAAATGACTTTTGATACGCAAGATAGCAAGTTGTTTAGAGGAAAATCTACCGTAACAAACGGAACCTTTAGTTTCGATTTTATTGTGCCAAAAGATATTAAAATTGCGTACGGAAAAGGGAAATTAAGTTTTTATGCCGAAAACGGAGAAATAGACAAAGCTGGCTATAATTTTGATGTGGTTGTGGGCGGCATTGATGAAAATGCACCGGAGGATACTCTAGGGCCAGAGATTCAATTATATATGAATGATGAGTCTTTTATTGATGGTGGCAATACCAATGCATCTCCGAATTTAATTGCTGTATTATTTGACGCAAGCGGAATTAACACCTCCATTACTGCTGTAGACCATGATATTGTGGGGATTTTAGATGGTGATACTTCAAATCCTATTGTGTTAAATGATTTTTATCAAACAGAATTAAACGATTTTACAAAAGGGAAAGTAACCTATTCCTTGCGCGATTTAGATGTTGGGCCACATACTTTAAAATTAAAAGCGTGGGATACTTACAATAACTCCTCAGAAACCACGTTAAATTTTGTGGTAGTAAGTGATGCCAATTTAAATTTAGAAAACGTGTTAAATTACCCAAATCCGTTTGTGAATTACACAGAGTTTTGGTTTAGTCATAACAAGCCAAATGAGCCGCTAGAGGTGCAGGTACAAGTGTTTACGGTGGCGGGTAAATTGGTAAAAACCATCAACCAAAATGTGCAAACTACTGGTAATTTATCGCGTAGTATCACTTGGAATGGTTTGGATGATTTTGGAAATAAAATAGGAAAAGGAGTATATATTTATAAAGTAAGAGTAAAATCAACCGTAAATAATCTGGTTTCAGAGAAGTATGAAAAATTAGTAATACTGCAATAAAAATTAGATATTTGTAAAATTAACAAGAAAATAAAAAATGAAAAAAATAGGATTTTGTTTAGCACTTTGTGCTTTAATCAGTTTAAAAATGAATGCGCAGCAAAACGCAATTACCACTGCAACTCCTTTTTTATTAATTGTGCCAGATGCTAGAGCAGGAGGAATGGGAGATATGGGGGTTGCAACTACTGCAGATGCGTTTTCTTTATTTCACAATCCTGCAAAAATTGTGTTTAGTGATCGACAAATAAAAACAGGACTAACCTATTCGCCTTGGTTGCGTAATTTAACCGATGATATTTTTGTGGGAAGTGGTTCTTACATCAATAGATTTAGCGAAAATTCGGCTTGGGGAGCAGATTTTAAATATTTTTCTTTAGGACAAATTGATTTAACAGATGATACCGGGAATCCTAACGGAACGATCAACCCTAATGAGTTGGTTGCCACAGGTTCGTATGCATTAAAATTAAGTGAAACTTTTTCGATGGGAGTTTCCTTAAAATACATTCGTTCTAATTTAGCATTTAATGGTACGGCAGGAAATGCATTGCAACCTATTAATTCTTTTGGAGTGGATGTTTCTGGATATTACCAGTCTTTTGAAGAAAATTATGGCGATTTTAATGGTCGTTATCGAATAGGGTTTAATATTGCCAATATCGGACCTAAAGTTTCTTATGTGCCAGGTGAAGAAGATTTTATTCCTACAAACTTAAAATTAGGAGGTGGATTCGATTTTAT
>CAXBHA010000605.1:0-2396 GCA_963974955.1 uncultured Yeosuana sp.
CTCTGTTATGAGAAAATGGAAAAATACGACAGTGCCGCTTATTATTATGTGGATGCACTTGCCTACCTTGAAGAAATCAAACCTCTTTATCCTGAAAAGGAATTATTTATCAATTCTGCCATTGGAGTAGTAAAAGGAAATTTAGGTGGAGTCATGGCCAAATTAGGGAATATGCCAGTAGCCAAGAACCTTCTAAAAACAAGTATTATTATCAATAGCCAACCCAATTATGACCACAGTGATGCACAAACTGCGAAACTCAAATTGGCAGATATTTTTATAAAAGATCTTGAATTGTCCAAGGCAAAAAAATATTTAGACGAATTAGACAAAGAATTACCACAAGCAGAAATTAAAGACAGAAAATATTACAATGCCCTGCTCAGGTGGTATTTGGTGAAAGAAGCATATTTTGAAAAAATAGGAGACACAAGAAATGCATTAAGAGTGATGAAATCCTACCATCACCTTAATGATTCCTTACAATTAATAGACAATAATTTAAAATTTATTGACATTGAAGGGTCCTTTAGGAATGCTGCACAGAAATATGAACTCTCGATATTAAATAAGGACAATAAAATAAAAAACATATACCTGGCAACTGCAGCCGGTTTCACAATTCTTTTGACTATATTCTTAATTGTAAATTGGTTTAATCTCAAAAAATCCATCAAAGCAAACGACCTTATTCTCCAAAAAAACAGTGACCTTCAAGACACCTTAAATGCATTGGAGCTGAGTCAAGCAGAAAATGCTAAAATCATGTATATGGTGGCCCATGATTTGCGAAACCCAATAGGAAGCACATTGATGATTGCCAATTTAATATTAGAAGATCCTGATATCAAGGTAGAAAACAAATACCTATTAGAAAACATAAAAACCTCCTGTAATAACTCAATGAATCTTATTACAGAAATGCTTCTCCCTAATAAAAAGCAGAATGAAATTAAGAAGGAATCCGTAGAAATTGACAGGTTATTAAAATATTGTGTTGAAATATTAAATCATAAGGCGAATGAAAAAAATCAGAAAATTCACCTTGATATTTTTCCGGTCTCAGCATTGATCAATAAAGAAAAAATGTGGCGTGTCCTAACAAACTTAATTGCCAATGCTATCAAATTCACTCCAAACGGGAAGGATATTAATATCTTAATGAAGCACAACAATGAAAAAGTAACCATAATAATAAAAGATGAAGGAATAGGGATACCAAATTCAATCAAAGACCAATTATTTGAATGGGATACCATGAGTAAAAGGGATGGAACAAATGGTGAGAAACCTTTCGGAATGGGCTTGGCCATATCCAAACAAATCATTTCTGCTCACCAAGGCAAAATATGGTTTGAATCTCAAGAAAATATAGGGTCAACTTTTTATGTGGAATTCCCTGTTAAAAGTTAATTACCCTTCAAAGTAATAAACAACAAAAAGTATTAAATATAGCTTATTCACAAAAGTACTATACTTTGCTCCCTTTGAAGACACTGGTCCATAAATATTTATATTACCAAAATCTACATTAAAAAAACACCAGATGTGAAGATAAAATTTCCAAGGATAAATGGTTTAATTTACATTTTTTTAATGCAATTTTGAAGCTTAATACAAGCTTTGCATTGAATAATCTTTTGGAATGAACAAATACATTGACTTAATAAAGCAGACTTTCGATTTCCCTACAAAAGAATTTGAAGTGTCTAACAATCAACTTCATTTTAATGGCGTTAATCTTTTGGAAATCATAGAAGAATATGGCACACCACTAAAGTTAACCTACCTGCCTAAAATCTCTGAAAACATTCAGAATGCTAAAAAGTATTTCGGCAATGCCATGAAAAACCATGACTATAAAGGTAGCTATACTTACTGCTATTGCACCAAGTCTTCTCACTTTAGTTTCGTTGTAGATCAGGCACTAAAAAATGGTGTGCATATTGAGACAAGTAGCACTTTTGATATCCCACTAGTAAGAAGCCTATACGAAAAAGGTAAGATCACAAAAGATACCTTAATTGTCTGTAATGGATTTAAAAGAGATCTTTACAAGCAATACATTTCAGAGCTACTCAATGATGGATTTGTCAATTGTATTCCTGTATTAGACAACATTACAGAAATAGATTATTATTTGGAACATGTGAAGGTTCCTTTTAAAGTTGGGATTCGTATCGCTGCAGATGAGGAACCAACGTTTGGATTTTATACTTCTAGATTGGGAGTTAGGTATAATGATATCATCAAACTTTACGAAGAAAAAATTAAGAACAATCCCAATGTTAGCCTTAAAATGTTACATTTCTTCATCAATTCAGGAATCCGAGATACGGCCTATTATTGGTCTGAATTGACCCGGTTCATTCAAAAATATGTCGAATTAAAAAAAG
>CAXBHA010000606.1:0-2391 GCA_963974955.1 uncultured Yeosuana sp.
TTAACAGGGCATTCCATCTGACAAATAAAAAACAAATAAATATAAACAGATGAAACTAATTGTAAAACTATTGTTAAACGCATTAGCAGTTGTTATCCTGGCTAAAGTATTGTCAGGAGTATATGTAGATAGTTACTTGACGGCTATAATTGTAGCGGTTGTATTGTCGGTACTAAACCTGTTGGTAAAACCAATTTTGGTTGTTTTAACCTTGCCAATCACCATTGTAACTTTAGGCTTGTTTTTATTGGTAATCAATGCGTTAATTATTTTACTTGCAGATAAACTTATTGATGGCTTTTCAGTAAGCAGTATTTGGATTGCAATCCTTTTTAGTATACTATTATCCATACTTCAGTCTATTTTTCATTCGTTTTTAAAAGAAGAATAAAAAACAGTATAAACTCCACGCCTTAAAGCTTTGTTGGGATGTAAAAATATTATATTTTTGCATCCCAATTTTAGTTATATAAATTGCTGGTTGTTAATTATATTATATGTTAAATGCCCGTTTTGGGCTTCATACCAATTAAAATGAATATTACAAGAGAAAACCTTGATGCGTTGAACGCTGTTGTGAAAGTTGATATTGCTAAAGAAGATTATAGCAGCAAAGTGGAAAAAATCTTAACAGATTATCGTAAAACGGCAAATATCCCTGGTTTTAGAAAAGGACACGTTCCAATGGGAATGGTTAAAAAACAATATGGAAAAGCGGTTCTTGTTGATGAGGTTAATAAACTATTGCAGGACGCATTAAACAAATATTTAACAGAAGAAAAATTGGATGTTTTAGGACAACCATTACCAAAAACCCAAGAGATGATCGATTGGGATTCTGATGGGTTTTCATTTGAATTTGAATTAGGGTTAGCCCCAGAATTTGAAATAGAGTTAAAAAGCAAAAAAGCCATTACACAATATAATATCGTTGCTGATGACAAAATGATTGATGAACAAATAGAAAACATTCAGAAGCAATATGGTAAATTAGTGTCACAAAAGGTTGTTGAAAACGACAGTGAAATTACGGGAACCTATAAAAACGAAGATCACGAAATAGAGAACACAATCACACTAACCTTAGATAAGTTTAAAGAAAAATCAACATCCAAAAAGTTTGTAGGTGGTAAAGTTGGGGATGTTATTTCGTTAAAAACTAAAGACCTTTATAATGATGAGCATGACTTAATGCACGCTTTAAAAGTTGGTCACGACAAGGTGCACGGATTGAATATTGAGGTAACATTTACAATTACCGAAATAAATAAACGCGAACTGGCAGAATTAGACCAAGAATTATTTGATAAACTTTTTGGCAAGGATGTTGTAAAGTCAGTAACCGAATTAAAAGAAAAAATTAAAGAAGATGCCGAAAAACAATTTGTTCAACAAGCAGATCAAAAATTATTAAATGATATTACCGAATATTTAGTAGATAGCACCAAGTTTGATTTACCTGGTGAATTTTTACAAAAATGGTTACAAACTGCTGGAGAACAACCGTTGGATGTTGATCAAGCTAAGGAAGAATATGAAAAGTCTGAAAAAAGTTTACGCTACCAATTAATCGAAGGTAAATTAATTACAGAAAACAATGTTCAAGTAACTATTGAAGACATTAAAGGTCATGCTAAAGAAATGATTAAGGGACAAATGGCACAGTTTGGTCAATTAAATCCTTCAGATAAAGAGCTAGAGGACATTGCCGCTCGAGTTTTATCAAATCAAGATGAAGCAAGACGTATTTCTGAGCAACTCATTAGCCAAAAACTACTTAACCTTTACAAGGAAAAAGCAAATTTGAAAGTTAAAGAGGTGACTTATGAAAATTTTGTAAAAGAAGCTTACAGTAAGAAATAAGCAGTACATTAATAAATAATAATTCCGTATATTTAGGCGCTTAATTTTTTTGAATTAAGCGCCTATTTTATCGATAAAATCTGAATAAAAAAAAGCTTTTTAAGCTACATAATTTTGATTTGTGCAACCTAGATAAAATAAGGACTTCAAATAAAGTTTAATAATAAAATTTAACAATGGATTACGCAAAAGAATTTGAAAAATTCGCCATAAAAGATCAAGGAATAAGCAGTACATATTACAACAAAATTATGAGTAGTATGTATCCAACAAATTTAACACCAAATATTATTGAAGAGCGCCAGATGAATATAGCCATTTTCGATGTGTTTTCAAGATTAATGATGGATCGCATCATTTTTATGGGAACGGCTATTAACGATCAAGTGGCAAATATTATACAGGCACAATTATTGTTTTTGGAAAGTACAGATGCCTCCAAAGACATTCAGATCTATATTAATTCTCCCGGAGGAAGCGTTTATGCCGGATTAGGGATTTATGATACGATGCAATTTATTAAACCAG
>CAXBHA010000607.1:0-2390 GCA_963974955.1 uncultured Yeosuana sp.
CATACACAAAAGATCCGTTTAAAGCCATTGTTGAAGACGGAAAATTATATGGTTTAGGAAGCAATGATGCTGGCGGTTGTTTGGTGTCGTTAATTGCAACATTCACACATTTTTACAATCATAAAGATTTAAAATACAATTTGGTTTTGGTCGCTTCCGCGGAAGAAGAAAGCAGTGGCCCAAACGGATTAAACAGCATGCTGAAAATTATTCCAAAGATTGACGTTGCCATCGTTGGCGAACCAACTTTGATGAATTTGGCTGTTGCAGAAAAAGGCTTGGTGGTTTTTGATGCCAAAGTAAAAGGAACTGCTAGTCATGCGGCACATCCAAACGATGATAATCCTATTTATAAAATGATAGAAACCTTACAGTGGTTTAAAGATTTAAAGTTCGAAAAAGGATCGAAAGCTTTAGGTGAGGTGAAATTAACAGTCACACAAATCAACGCGGGAAAACAGCATAACGTGGTTCCTGCCGATGTGGAATTGGTGATTGATGTGCGTGTAAACGATAAATACACCAATGCTGAAATTGCAGATTTTTTGCAAAAAAATGCACCCTGTTCAAGTATTGAACCGCGTAGTTTAAATTTAAATTCATCATCAATTCCAATAGATCATCCATTGGTAAAAGCAGGAATTGCCTTAGGTAGAACTACGTATGGTTCGCCAACATTATCAGACCAGGCGTGGTTATCATGTAAATCTTTAAAATTGGGGCCTGGTGATAGTCCACGTTCACATTCTGCCGATGAATTTATTTATTTGCATGAAATTGAAGAAGGCATTAAAATATATGTTGAATTGTTAAATCGCGTCATCGTATAACGTTATAACGAGGAGCGAAGCGACGTGGTTATCTCATGATTAAAATCAGATTGCTTCATTTCATTCGCAATGACGTTCATAAATAAACAGATCAACGAACAAACAAATAAACTTTTTAAAAAATGAAACTCTGGGATAAAGGTATATCAATCGATAAGAAAATAGAACAATTTACGGTTGGAAACGACAGGGAAATTGATATTCACATAGCAAAATACGATGTTATAGCATCTAAAGCGCATGCTAAAATGCTTCAAAAAATCGGAATTTTAACTACCATTGAGTTAGTTGAATTATTAGGTGGATTAAAAAAATTAGAAGCCCAAATTGATAATGGCACGTTTGTGATAGATCCACAATTTGAAGATGTCCATTCAAAAATAGAATTTGAATTAACAAAATCTTTAGGAGACGTTGGAAAAAAAATCCATACAGCACGTTCTAGAAATGATCAGGTTTTAGTGGCATTGCACTTATACTACAAAGAGAATTTAAATCTTGTTAAAGACAAAACTAAAACATTTTTTGAGACCTTATTGTCTTTGGCAGGCACTTATAAAGATAAAGTGCTTCCTGGATATACGCATCTGCAAGTGGCTATGCCATCATCCTTTGGACTGTGGTTTTCCGCCTATGCAGAGTTAATGATTGACGATGTCTATTTATTAGATGCTGCCTTAAAAACAGTTGATCAAAACCCTTTAGGTTCTGCAGCCGGCTACGGCAGTTCGTTTCCTATTGATAGAGAATTGACAACGAAAGAAATGAATTTTTCAACTTTAAAATACAACGTTGTTGCTGCACAAATGAGCAGAGGAAAAAGTGAACGCACCATTGCAGCAAGTTTAGGTGGTTTATGCAATACGATGAGTCGTTTAGCCATGGATGTATGTTTGTATATGAGTCAGAATTTCGGATTTATTTCTTTTCCAGATGAATTGACTACAGGAAGTAGTATTATGCCCCATAAAAAGAACCCAGATGTGTTTGAATTAATACGTGGCAAGTGTAATAAGATTCAAGCGTTACAAACCGAAATGATTTTAATTACTAATAATTTACCGAGTGGTTACCACAGGGATTTTCAGTTACTAAAGGAAAACATGATTGCGGCTTTTGAAGATGTTAAAGATATTTTGGATATTTTTAATTATTCCATTCAACAAGTCATTGTAAAAGACATCGATGTTCATAGCGATTTGTATAAATATTTATTTACTGTAGATAATATAAATACATTGGTTGTTGAAGGTAAAAGCTTTAGAGAAGCGTATCAAAAAATTGGCGGACAAGTTCAAGATGGCACCTATGTTCCAGATACGTCTAAAAAACACACTCATGTTGGTAGTATTCATAATTTGTGTTTAGATAAGATTAGAAATAAGTTTCCAAATTGAAGTTTAAATTTTATTAGTGTCAAGATTTGTTAATTTTGCACAATTAAATATTGATAACACATTTGATAAAAACAAAAGTTAATGCTGCCAAAAACCCCAATTTCTTAGGCTATCTTCATAGTTTTAGGGGGTTGGCTATTTTAATAATTGTATTGGGACATGC
>CAXBHA010000608.1:0-2388 GCA_963974955.1 uncultured Yeosuana sp.
ACAAAAATTAAATATTGCACATGCAGAATTGGAAGCTATTTTTTACTCAGAATCTATTGCAGTGATTTCTACGGATAAAGATGGAATAATTAATCGCTTTAATAGTGGAGCTGAAAAGATGCTTGGTTATTCGGCAATGGAAATGATAGGGTTTAAAAAGCCTGAAATTTACCTATTGGAAGAAGAATTGAATGTCTTTAAACAAGATATGGAACTTGAATTTACAGGAGATTCTAATAATGCAGATTTTAACTATCGAAATGAGAAGATTTTTAATACTAAGCAATGGACATTTAAAAGAAAAGATGGATCAACTTTCCCAGGTCTAAAATCTTTAACAGCCATTCAAGATAAAGATGGATTAAATGACGGTTTTATAGCAGTTATTACTGATATCACCAAAATCAAGGAAGTTAAAGATGAATTGCGTAAAAAGAATGACTTATTAAAACTTGCAGAACGTCTCAGTTTATTGGGGCATTGGCAGTGGAATATTATAGAAGATGTAGCTATTTGGTCGGATAATCTTTTCGCGCTTCTAGACTACGAGGGTGAACAATTCACTTTGGATTTTGCTACGTATTTCGCAATGGTTCATGATGATGATAAAGATGAGGTTCTAAAGCATTTTGAACTTGCTAAAAGGGAACAGGAGTTTAAGAATATTACTCACAGAATCATAACTTTTACTGGCAATCTCAAAACTATAAAGATTATTGCAAATGTCATTTCAAATCAAAAAGGCGAAGCAGTTGAAATGGTCGGTACTTGCCAAGATGTAACCGAATTTAAAATAGCAGAAAATA
Organism: uncultured Yeosuana sp.; assembly: GCA_963974955.1. Taxonomy (GTDB): domain Bacteria; phylum Bacteroidota; class Bacteroidia; order Flavobacteriales; family Flavobacteriaceae; genus Yeosuana. The sequence goes on from CAXBHA010000608.1 coordinate 807, forward strand.
AACTGATTAATGCTAAGGAAGATTTGGAAACAGTAGCTCAAAAATTATCATATCAGAATAAACAACTTGCAGATTTCACACATATTACCTCCCATAACCTAAGGGCTCCTGTAGCTAACTTAAATTCATTGATGGAGATATATAAATTAACTGAAAACGAAACTGAACGTTTAGATATATTTTCAAAGTTTGATACCGTAATTGATCGCCTTACACTTACGTTGAATACATTAATAGAAGCTTTAAAAACAAAAATATGCGATAAGGAAGAAGAACTAGAGCAAATTGATTTAAACGAAATTCTTGACAATACAATCCAAACTTTAAGCGGTGTAATTCTAAAGTCAGGGGCGGTTATTAATGGGGACTTTAAAGAATTTTCAAATATTATTTATAATAGAATTTATTTGGAAAGTATTTTTCTCAATTTAATAGGAAATTCAATAAAATATAAGGCTGAGGATAGAACTCCAGAGATAATGATAACTGCTAAAATAAAAGATGGTAGAAATATTATTATATTTAAGGATAATGGACTTGGAATTGATTTAAAAAAACATGGACATAAACTTTTTGGACTTAATAAAGTTTTTCACAGGCATCCGGATGCAAAGGGTGTAGGTTTATTTCTGACAAAAACACAAATTGAGTCAATGGGAGGTACTATTACAGCTACCAGTGAGGTTAATGTAGGTACTACCTTTACAATAAAATTTAATTAGGCTTGCTTATGAATGACGTTTTAAAAACTTGTATTGTCGATGACGATTCTATATATCGCTTTACAATGGTTAAAGCATTGGAATCGACAAAATTACCTATGGAAATCATGGCTTTTTCTGATGGGGAAGAGGCTATAGACTTTATGTTAGATAACCTAGATCAAAACTCTGTATTTCCAGATGTAATTTTCTTAGATATTGACATGCCAGTTATGGACGGATTTCAATTCATGGAAGAATACGTGAAAATTAAACCTAGGGTTGGTAAAAAAATTACCATTTATATGGTGTCATCTTCTCTTGATCCAGTAGATATTGAAAGAGCCAAAAAGATAAGTGCAATTTCAGATTACATAGTTAAACCAATAGGTCTAAGTAGGTTAAAATCGATTATTGAAGAATTGCTTGAAGACCGAAAGAATTAGGTTTTTAAAGTAGGGTAATGCTATTTTTAAGGTTATCATTCAAATGATTTGAGTTAAGCGTAAGTGCATAATTCAAGTACTTTTGAATGAACCAAAAAAAATAAAATATGTCATTACTTACAATAATCTTAAATATATTATTACCACCATTAGCTGTTTTTATGAAACATGGCGTTGGTACTACCCTTTTAATAAGTATTGTATTAACCTTATTAGCGTGGTTACCGGGTGTAATTCATGCCTTTATCGTAAATCAATAATGTAGTTATCTATACCTCAAGTAGAGGTTTTACAAGAGAAGCCGAAAAGCCATCAAATACTTGATAGCTATTCGGCTTCTTTTTTTTGATAAACATTTTATAATGGTTCGGCTATTCATGTTAACATTTATTGTGAATAGGTAATTGCCACCTCATTAATTTAAAATATAACTTT
>CAXBHA010000609.1:0-2385 GCA_963974955.1 uncultured Yeosuana sp.
GTTCAAGCTGGAGATCAAGAATTATATATTCAAGTAATTGACCCAAAAAATAACACATTAGGTGCTAACGAACAAGTTACATTTGGAGAAAAAACACTTAACTACAGTATGATAAGTAAATTTAATTACGAAAATACAAGTCTAAATGTTTGCGAATTTGTTGCATCAAAAGGAGATAAGGAATTTGAAAAAGGACGTTATGTCGTAAATATATTTAATGCAAAAGATTTAGTTTCCACTTCAGAATTCACACTTAAATAATAGGAATGAATTTTTAAAAAACCCGAAAGACAACTAACTTTCGGGTTTTTTATTGAACCCATCTTGACTTTTGTTTTTAACCGAAAATGAGATGAAATTTGTTCAGAAGAGGCACTTTTTGCGGTATATAGCAGAGCTACAGACAAGAAAAGTAACGAAATATGGGCGAATTTCAACCATTTTTTAGGAAACAGAAAAAGTCAAGATGGGTTCATTTATAAAAATCAGTAATTAATCATTTTACCGTTTATAAGTACAGCTTCAATATTGTTGTCGCCAAAAGCGTATGGTAAGTAGTGATAACTAGGAATTGGCTTTGTGATAATAATATTTGCTTTTTTTCCAATAGTGATACTACCATAGTTATTAGCTATTCCCATGGCATAAGCACCATTGATCGTGGCAGCATTTATGGCTTCTTCAGGTGTCATTTTCATTTTAATGCAGGCAGTGCTCACAACAAAATTCATATTTCCACTAGGTGTAGATCCAGGATTATAATCAGAGGCAAGCGCTACGGGCAATCCTGCATTTATAAGTTGTCTTGCAGGTGTGTAAGGAATACTCAAAAAATAAGAACAAGATGGAAGTGCCACCGGCATCGTATCACTGTTTTTAAGCGCATTGATGTCGTCTTTATTAAGTTCCTCTAAATGATCTACAGAAAGGGCATTAAATTTTATGCCTAAAGCCACACCACCAAACGCGTTAAATTGATTTACATGAATTTTAGGTATCAGCCCATATTTAGTTCCAGCGATTAAAATCCTTTCAGTATCATCAAGTGTAAAATATCCTTTTTCACAAAAAACATCAATAAAATCGGCTAATTGTTCTTCTGATATTTCAGGAAGCATGTTGTCAATAATAAGATTAATGTATCCTTGTTTGTCATTTTTATAATCTGAAGGAATGGCATGTGCTCCTAAAAAAGTAGCTTTAATCTTTATGGGAAAATTTTGTTGTATTCGTTTTATAACGCGAAGCATTTTTAATTCGGATGCCACATTTAATCCGTAACCGGATTTTATTTCCAAGGCACCAGTCCCCAATTTAATAACGTCTTTTACACGTTCTATGGATTGGGTATAAAGATCTTCTTCGCTCGTACTTTGAAGCTTTTTCGCCGAATTTAATATGCCGCCACCTCGATTTGCAATTTCCTCATAACTTAATCCATGTATTCTGTCCACAAATTCTTGTTCTCTGTGTCCAGAATAGACTATATGTGTGTGAGAATCACACCAAGTTGGCAATACAATTTTTCCCGAGGCATCGATTATTGAATCTGCAGCTAGTTCTGGACAAGTTTCCATACCCCCAAAATCCTTTATGGTTTCATTTTCAATTAAAAGAAAGGCATTTTTAATAGAAGGGAGCACGTTCATTTCTGCTCCGGAAACTTTTGCAATATGAACATCTCTAATTTGAAGAAGTTCCTTTATATGTGTTATCAGTAAAGTCATAGAGTAAAAGTACGCGATATTTTTTAGAACAAGTGATATTTTTAGCTCAAAATTTTTTTATAAAACATGACAAAAATCATTTTAAAAGTCAATAAAAAAAATTGAAATAAAACACAAAAAAAAAGTATTAAACCTTTGATTTTATGGACTTAAAAATTTATTTCAATACTATTTTTAGAGTACCTTTGTATAAAATTTGAACACATGAATAAAGCTATTTATATAGCAACAAGCGAACCTAACAGTGGCAAGTCTATTGTTACTTTAGGACTTATGAGAATGTTATTGGGTAAAACTGCAAACGTAGGCTATTTTAGACCCATAATTGATGATGATTTGAATGATAAAATTGATAATCATATCAATACCATATTAACGTATTTTGAATTAAATATTCATCCAGATGAGGCTTTTGCCTTTACACGATCAGAATTTATAAATAAAAGAAATTTAGGAAAGGAAGGCGAAATATTTGACACTATTATTGAAAAATATAAAGCGTTAGAAGACAAAAACGACTTTATGCTGGTTGAAGGCACTGACTTTTCTGGAGAAGGGGCAGCAATAGAATTAGATGCTAATATTTTAATAGCAAAAAACTTGGGTATTCCTGCTATTATTGTAAGCAGCGGTATTGGCAAAACTTTAAATGAATTTG
>CAXBHA010000610.1:0-2384 GCA_963974955.1 uncultured Yeosuana sp.
GTTTGCAAAGAAGGTATTGTTGAAAAAATACATTCACTCATTTCTCCCATTGATTCATATACGCCCATTTCAAATTCAATAACCAGTCTAAATTTTCCTTTAGATTTTCAGCTAAATTTGATTCAATCCATTCCTAATACGTTAGAAAGCACCTGGACTCTAAACAGCACAGTTTTTGCCACGAATGTTGATACCGTGTCTGTTTTAGAAACCGATTTAAATTCGGGAATCAATAATTTAACTGCGGTTATTAGTGATGCTACTACATTATTGAGAGTTGATGATCATGAAATTTTTCATGTGTCTACCGTTAATTGGACTATTGATAATTCGGCTTTAGGAGTGAAAGATATATTAAGTGAGATCAATAAGATAACTATTACAGTATATCCAAATCCGTCCAGCGATTTAATAAATATAAAAGTAGATAACACGATGGGCAGCCAGCTCGTTGTTGATGTTTTTAGTATGGAAGGCAAACAGGTAAAAACTGTAAAACTATCAAGTGCTTATATGTCTCAAATTGATTTGGGCTCTCTAAGTGAAGGGATCTATATCGCTAAATTTTACTCCAATCACATTTTAATTGCCAATAAAAAACTTGTTAAAAACTAGTTGCTCCATTTATTTACTAGGGGGCATTGTTGGTCTCACTTCTATTTTACTAGGTAGCGTTCTAGGGTTCATTTTAAGCAAATCAACAACTAGTTCTCCTATATCTTCAATTTGAATTTTCCATGCATCACTAGGGCCTGGAATACGATTATTAAAATATGTAGCAACCGATCCTGGCATAATGGTACTTACCTTAATATTGTGTTTGCGCAAATCAAGCATCGCTGCTTGTGTAAATCCTGTAACTCCAAATTTACTAGCATTATAGGCAGAGCCTCCTGCAAAAAAATTGATGCCAGCTAAACTTGAAATTGTAATGAAATATCCTTTTGAATTCTTTAAAGCCTCTACACTTGATTTGATAGAATAAAATACACCTGAAAGATTCGTGTCTATGGTTTCATTCCATTGCTCAACAGATAAGTCTTCAATACTGGCAAAATGTCTTAAACCAGCATTTGCAATAACAATATCTAATTGTTTAAAAGTTTCTAAAACTGTTTTAACAGCTTTCTGTTGACTTTTATAATCCCGCACATCTGCTTGAATTCCGATGGCCTTTGCTCCTGTTTTTGAGTTTGAATTAAGATTATTTGCAGCCTCTTTTGCAGAAACTTCATTTCTACTTGTAATGGCTACGTGGATACCTTCATTAAGTAACGCCTGTGCCATACCGTAACCTATTCCTTTACTTCCTCCTGTAATAAGAGCGACTTTATTTTTTAATATATTCATAACGTTTAAGACTTAGGTGGATATTGAGATAACATTTTTTCTACAACTGCATTTAATTGTGCATCGCGGTTTTGTGGTGACGCATTTGGTGTAAAACCAGATTCGCTTACAGCTTCCCAAAACAGTCCTTTTCCATTTTCATCCACGAAATCGATACTAATTTGCCTGTTCATTTCCGCTTGTCCAATGGGCAAACCAAAAGATATGCCACCACCTGCGTTTCTTCCACCGCTACCTAAACCAATACCAAGCGTATTTTGTTGAGCCGCTTCATATTGGAAACTCTTAATATCAATATAAAAATCGGGTGTTTCTGAAAAGGTAATTCCTAAGACGTCTAATTTAGCATCAAGAGCTTCTAAAAAACGTTTAGTATCCAATTCACTTAATCCAGTTTTCATATCGCTATAATAATTATAGGTTTTATAGTTGGAAAAGTCTGTTCCTTTTTCAAAATCATAATGAACACGGATTGGAGCGCAGGAACTCAAAAGAATAGCTATTAAAATTATGGGGGATATTTTCATGATTGTTTTTATTATAAAATTAATGAAAAAAATTTCTAATAGTATCTTTCTGGTTGAGAATTGCGTTTAGGATGGAAATGGCATCCTTTTTTTACACATGGCAAGTAAGCCGTCATTTACGAGGAGGCACGACGAAGTAATCTGCTAAAACCAGAGGGATTGCCACATAACATTAGAAATTTTCTTAGCAACGACGTTTAAAAAGATATAACGTACAGCCCGACCCGATTGGGTAACGCCCTAATTATTAAGCATTTTCCAGAGTATATCTTTCAACTCGGTCAACCCTTGTTGTGCAACCGATGAGATAAAAAGATACGGAATGGGAAGTTCGTTATCCAACTGTTCTTTAAGTTCTGCTTTTAATTCGTCATCGAGCATATCGCATTTTGAAATAGCAATCAGCCTTTCTTTATCGAGCATTTCTGGATTGTACCTGCGCAGTTCATTTAAAAGAATATCATATTGTTTTTTAATATCCTCGGCATCGGCAGGAATTAAAAACAG
>CAXBHA010000611.1:0-2381 GCA_963974955.1 uncultured Yeosuana sp.
AGCAACACTTTGTTATTGATGAGTTTATGACTGATATAAAAATCAAAAATGTTGTAAGATTTTAAATCTATTATGTCATTTTGATACGTAGTTGAATTATAAACTGAATCTGCCCGGTTATCATTAAATTGATATGACAAACTTAAAAACATAGATTCAGACGCTTCATATAATAAAGCCGAATTTATTTTAACCTTTGGAATTCTTAAGCTTAAACTATTATCCACGCTAGTGTAAGTTGCATTTCCCTTAAGCTTTAATCCTTTTATTATATTAAAGTCGGCCACAAATTCAATCCCACTCGCTATAAAAGAGTTCTCACTGTTTTTATATTTAAATACGTAATTTCCCAAATCTACAAAATCAATAAAATTAGTTTCCTTTCTGTTGAAATATACAACACTAAAAGTTAACTTATGAGCAATATTAACTTCTGCACCAACTTCAATGGTTTTATTGTCTTCTGGCTTTAAATCTGAATTCCCGTAAGTTGGTTCAAACAGTTGGTACAATGAAGGTGTAATATAGGCCGTGCTATAACTAGCTAATCCTTTTATATAACCAAAATCAAGACCTTTTTTAAAGGATGGATTTAAACTATAAACTAAATGAGAACCATATTCCGAATGGTTATTTAAACGAGTACCAGCATTAATATTTAATCCAAAATCAGATACATAAACCATGTTTATATATGGATCAACAATTGTGAACTTTGCAATATCAGGATTTATACTCTGTGATAAATTTGAGCTTCCGTAAGGAATTGTAGAACTTTCCATATTATTTTGTTGAAGATTTAATCCTAAAACCGAATAGGCTTTATCATTAAATTTATATCTGTTAAATAAATCTGCAACAAAGCTTTCAGCTTTATAAACAGCAGGATAACTTGAACTTATTTTACGGTTTGTATTATTATAAGCAGCATTTAAAGTGATACTTCCGTTTTTATATTTTAATTCCGAAGACACACCGAATCGAGATTGATCAGTCTTTGAGACATCTTCTATTTCCGGCCCAGAATACGTGTCATCAAAATCCGCCTTAAAATCATCGAAACTTCCGTAAACAGTCATCCTAAATTTTTTAGAAAATGTATATCCTAATTTTAAATTTCCGTTAGTAGAGTTAAAAATATCCTTATCTGGTTCTATTTCTCCTGAAAGTGATGACAAACCTCCAGTATATTGATTTCCAAAACTGGCCAAATAACTAAATTTATTTAAAGTACCGTTAAGAGAAACTGAATTTCTAAAATCTTCAATGCTATAAGCCTTTTCGTCCTGATTTTGATTACTTCCTATAACACTTCTGAAATTTGCAGATATAGGCTTTTTTGAGGCTTCTTTCAATTTAATATTAATAACCGCCGTTGCTGCGCCAGAACCATAAAGAGTACTCGAAGCCCCTTTTAATATCTCGATACTTTCAACTTGATCGGCATTTAGCAACCTTAAATCATAATCATTTGAAATTTGAGAAGCATCTGTTATGGCAACGCCATCAATCAAAACCAGCACCTGTCTATTTCTTCCGCCTCGAATGTAATAATTCAAATTTTGACCAGCGTTACTTTTGGCTCCGTTAATTTCTATACCAGCGGTTGAATTAATAATTTCTGCAACAGATTTTCCTTGTTGATATTTTAATTCAGCTTGTGGGATTTTGGTAATGACCTTACCCGAGTTTTCTCGTTTTAATTTAAATTTAGAATCGGTAATTACCACTTCATCTAACTGTTGTACTTGTGTAGAATCGATCCCGATAGCTATTGGAAGCTGTTGTCCAAAACCAAACAGCGATATCCCAAAAAACAGCATACCAAGAACATTTGTTCCTTTAATCATTTTAAATAATATTGTTCGAGAATAGTATGAAAAAACATACGTAAACTTTTAACCCGAAAGTTTGACTTATTTGTTTTGAAAAAGGCAGGTCTCCTGACTCTCGTCTTAACAGTTGTCTTCCCAGAAATAATTTCCAGTGACTTGAAGTGTCCTATTAAGCATTCCTAAACGGAACTAAGATTACAGTTGCGGGAACAGTTCAAGAATTGATGAATTACGATTGAGGGATTACGATTATAATAAACCGTAAAGCTAAATTTTGAAAATCGCAAATCAACGCACTTGATTCCCTTTTAATTCATTCACAAAAAGCGAATAAAACCAAATTTCGTTGCGAAAGTAAAGATTATGTTTAAAAAAAGCAATACGCTTGATCACTTTTCTTGATCATTTTATAAAGCACATACATGAAGCCAACCAAAAAATGAAGTATTTTAACGCCTGCAACTATATATATTGTTAAATTTGAATTGTCTCCCATGGCAATGAATTTTATTCAAAAATATTTGAATGTCCGTAATTTGTCATAAG
>CAXBHA010000612.1:0-2379 GCA_963974955.1 uncultured Yeosuana sp.
TTATGACAAATTACGGACATTCAATAATTTAAATACCTTTTTAAATTCCATATAGAGACTATTAAATAAATGACCTTAAAGAAGTTATAGAATATATTGGTTTTTTATATTTTTTCAATGATAAAAACAATACTTTTGAGTACATTCCTAATTTGATAGACAAATGCGCATAGAATATGATATAAAACTTGGTTTTAAAGATGTAATGATCCGTCCAAAACGTTCCACATTAAAAAGCAGGTCTCAAGTAAATTTAGAACGTGAATTCAAATTCCTACATAGTCCAGTAATTTGGAAAGGAATTCCCATTATTGCTTCTAATATGGATACTGTTGGTACTTTTGACATGGCTCTTGCATTGGCCAATAAAGGATTGTTTACTACAATTCACAAGCATTATTCTGTGCCCGACTGGAATGTTTTTTGTTCTAATGCTCCAAATAACATTGACAATCATGTAGCGATAAGTACAGGCACTAGCAAAAAAGATTCTGAAAAATTAGCGTCTATTTTTAAGGCTGATCCACATTTAAAATTTATTTGCATCGATGTGGCTAATGGGTATTCTGAACATTTTGCGGATTTTGTAAAACAAACAAGAACACAGTATCCCGATAAGGTAATTATTGCTGGAAATGTTGTAACGGGTGAAATGGTTGAAGAGCTATTATTATCTGGTGCCGACATTGTTAAAGTAGGTATTGGGCCAGGTTCGGTATGCACCACACGTGTAAAAACAGGTGTGGGTTATCCGCAACTTTCTGCAATTATTGAATGTGCAGATTCTGCTCATGGATTAGGTGGGCAAATTATTAGTGATGGTGGTTGCACAACGCCTGGAGATATTGCAAAGGCCTTTGGTGCTGGGGCTGATTTTGTAATGCTTGGTGGCATGCTCGCAGGTCATGATGAAAGTGGCGGTGAAATAATAGATCTTAATGGAAAACCATTTAGAAAATTTTATGGAATGAGTTCGTCGACAGCAATGGAAAAACATATTGGTGGCGTTGCTGATTATAGAGCAAGTGAAGGAAAAACAGTAGAAGTCCCTTATCGCGGAAAAGTAGAATCTACCTTGCAAGATATTTTAGGTGGTTTGCGGAGTACATGCACATATGTAGGAGCGCAACGATTAAAAGAACTTACCAAACGCACCACCTTTATTCGCGTTGCAGAGCAAGAAAACAGGATGTATTCTGATTAGCTTATATTATTTTTTACATCAGATTTCATGTACACATCCATTTGCGGGAACGGAATGGTTATATTATTTTCTATAAATTTTTTATTGATGATTTTCCTGATATCACTTTTTACTTTTTCAATTCTAAATATGTTTTTGCTAAAAAACAATAATTGAAAATCTAAAGAGGAGTTTCCAAAACCCATTAACCTTTCTTGTATTAAATTTCTGTCGAAAACATCGGGATGTTCGATAGCGCTTTCTTCTAAAAGTTTAATAACTAAATCTACATCACTGCCATACGCAACTCCAACACTTATTCTAAATCGAGCCTTGTTAGATTGATGACTCCAATTTATAACCTTACTAGTGGTTATTAATGAGTTAGGAATAATAAAAGAAATATCATCTCTATTTAAGCCTTTTGACGTCCTTAAGCCAATACTTTGAATTTTAACTACATCGCCATCAATCTCCAAAACATCATTGATTTTTATTGACCGTTCAGAAAGTAAAATAATTCCAGAAATAACATCATTAAAGGTTTGCTGCAATCCTAACCCAACCCCAACAAGTAATGCTGCAGAACCTGCCAGCAATAATGTTACCTTAATGCCTATTGCGTCTAAAAGGACACTAATGGCAATTATCCAAATTATATAGGTGACAATTTGTAATATAGCGTAGGTTGTGCCATCATCAAGTTTACCGGATTTAGTCCTTCCATAAAGCGCTTTTTTTATGAGCCATAATAAAATTTTGGTTGTTATTAAAATTAATAATATAATAACTATTTTTTCTAATTTGAAAATATGGTTACCAATTGTAAAAAGCTCAAAATTTAATATTTCATTAATTGTTTGCATATATTATAAAATATTTTTTGATCCATTATTTGTTTAAATTTGGTCACTTTTTTACAGTAAAAACGGTAACCAAGAAATCTTCTTTTTGATTAGTTTGTTAAATCTAAAAATAGTCATTTTAATTTATAAATGGTCTGTGTGCAAAAATTTATATTTTGAATAATATAGTTGTAATTAGTTCATTGAACTGGTTTAAACTATTTAAATTTAAGCGAAAATTAGACGTTTTATGTCCAATTGAAGACTTTTTTGAGTTGCATAGCAGAGCTACGGAACGATAAAAAGGCAAAAAGTGGGCGCAAAAGGACAATTTTTTAGCAAATGGAAAAA
>CAXBHA010000613.1:0-2370 GCA_963974955.1 uncultured Yeosuana sp.
TTATTTTTTTCTTTTCTTTAGTAACGACGCGTTCGGCAACATCAAACTGGTTTCTAATTACTATATTCTGCTCACCTTCAAAGGTTTTTTTGTAATCGTCAAATAGGGTTTTGTGCTTGTCATCCTCAAAAACATCCTCTTTAAACCGCTCCACCTTTACAACCTCGTTTTCCTTAAAGAAATCAATGGTTTTTGCTAAAAAGGTATTTTGTTCTTGCGCACCGTAACTGGTTTTTAAAATCTCGGTCGAAAACCCTTTACAAAGTTTTATATATTGTTGGGTATGGTTATTGGAATCATCGGCATATTTAATATTTAAAAAGTGATTGATCCAATATTGTGCGTCGTAACTGTTATTGTCAACGCTTAAAATGATGTTTCCTTCGGCATCGGTTTGATTTAAAATCAGGCAACCTTTATCAACTTTCTTCGAGCTAATTCCTTTTTGGACCAATACATCATAGCTTTTGTTTTCTAAATAGGTTTGAAAGAAATTAACTTTGCTTTCAATTTTAAAGACACCAATGGCGTTAGTGGTTATTTCGTTAAATTCGATTCCTTCAAACATAACAACCAGTACATCGCCAGTTTTAATGTTTACAGATGTAGATTGCTCGTATAAATGCGTTACTATATGTTTTGAAACTTCAATAAAAGCATCGTCTTCATTAAATAGTTGATTTGAGTAACTATTTATTTCATTTAGTGAAATATTTGCATGATGATTAAAACGATAACTCTGAACAACCGACCCAAAAGGCCTTAATAAAAAAGGTAGCATTAAATCGTAGCTGGCTTCATCAAAATCTACTAATTTTTCTGAAAACACATTTTTAGTATCGTTAAATTTATTCCCAACTTTGTGGATTATGAATTTTGAAATAGAGGCATTTTTTCTTGAAATCACGATTTGTTTTTTATGAATGCAATAGTACTCATTTCAAAAGAGATAACATAAAAAAAAGAGCGCCAAAGCAAATGCTTTGACGCCCAAGATTCGAGGACTTGCGATTTGGTTATCGTTATGTTTTTAAAGACATTAATGGTCTGTTTTGTAATGTATTAAGTAATGGGAATTTATTTTTGGAAATAACAATAAACTTCAATAAGCAAACCAATCGACTTGATCTATGATGAATGTTCATTGTAAAGTATGAGTTAATAGCGCGTTAAAGATAGAAATTAGTTTATTACTTACAAAATTTTGAACTAAGCAATAAAAAATTTAAACTTTTTTAAAAATTCAATTAATTTGATAAAGAATTATAGAATTTTTATCGCCTTTAGTTACAAACTCCAAATCGCGGTCCGAATCGATATTATCCATCATAATGGCCGAATTTCCGTAAACCGGAAAATTGGGGATCACTGCTGCATTACTATCAAATAGATAGACTTTATGGGTTTGTAAATCGGTAAGGGCCACATAAATTTTATCTTGTAAATAAAACAGTTTTGGTTTGGTGTAGATACCATAATCGAGTTCATGGGTATTTCCTTTAATAGTGAGTTTGTTTTCACTTAGGGTGACTAATGTTTTGCTTGAAGATTCTATATGTGATTGTGGTGAAAGATTTAAATTTTGGGAGATGCTATTGCCTTTTGTGTCGATGCTTACAAGTTTTCCGTCTGTACTGGTTGTGGTAAATTTATTATTGTATACATAGATAGATTCATTTGAATATGATGTAGTTGTTTTGGCATTAACCCGTGTATTGCCTGTCCTGTCTAGAATATACATTTTGCTTTGTGTTTTAAACACTATATAATCTTTGCTGCCAATTCTAAAATGTTGTGGCTGATTTAAAATGATGTTATTCGCCGATTTAAAGTTAAATCCGTTCACATTTTTTAAATTTTTGTCATACATCAGTAGGGTTCTACCTTGGGTTATTAAAAGTCTGTAATTTTTGTTGTTTCCATAATCAAAAACAGACAACGGTTGGGTAATGGCATCATTAAATTTCCCGGGGAATGGCGAAACATCATGTCCGTTTCTGTCAATAACATATAATCTGTGCGGTGTAGTAAATGCTAATTGGAGTTTTCCATTTTTATAGATATCAATTTGTTCAACCAATCCTAAAACGGGTCCGTCGAGTTGTTTTTTCCAAAGAATTTTTCCGGAATTTGAAATTAAATACAAGTTATTTTTAATATCCTGAACTATAATTTCCTTTTGTCTTGTAATATGGTTCGATACAAATTGAGGATCATTTAATAAATCAGAATCCAGCTTGATATTTAATTCTTCAGTAATTGAATTTTGAGCTGCTTTAATTTTTGCTTTTTTAATGACGCCATTGATATGTGCAAAATTGGTATCATATATAAATTGTAATGCCGAAATTTTATATTTATCTAACGAAA
>CAXBHA010000614.1:0-2368 GCA_963974955.1 uncultured Yeosuana sp.
ATATACATGAAAAATACATAAAACGATGTATAGAAATTGCTAAAAATGGCTTAGGAATCACGCGTCCTAACCCCATGGTGGGTTGTGTAATAGTTTATGATAATTGCATTATTGGAGAAGGTTTTACTAGTGCTTATGGTGGCCGTCATGCCGAAGTAAATGCAATCCATTCTGTTAGCGACATATCACTTTTAAAACAAGCAACACTATACGTAACCCTTGAACCTTGCAGCCATTATGGCAAAACACCTCCTTGTAGTGATTTAATTATTGCCCATAAAATCCCAAAAGTTGTTATTGGATGTATTGATGATAATAAAAAAGTAGCCGGAAAAGGGATTGAAAAACTTATAAATGCCGGATGCCACGTAACTGTTGGGGTTTTGGAGGATATATGCAAAATTCATCATAAGCGCTTTTTTACATATCACAATAAAAAACGCCCTTATATTATACTAAAATGGGCAGAAACCAGCGATGGTTTTATTGCTCCTCATCGTCATTACGAACAAAGTGAAGTAATCTCTTTATCTAAAGAAAGATTGCCACAGCAAACAATCCCGATAGCTGTCGGGATGCTTCGCAATAACGCTAAACCTGTATGGATAACCAATGAGTTTTCTAGACAACTGGTACATAAATGGCGAGCGGAAGAACAAGCAATTTTAGTTGGCGCAAATACAGTTTTACAAGATAACCCAAGTTTAACGGTTAGGGATTGGACCGGTGAAAATCCAATTAGAATAGTTATTGACCCAAATAATAAATTACCACAAACGTACAAGGTTTTTAATAAGGACGCTAAAACTATTAGGATAACAGAAAAGACCCTTGATGTTTCCAATAACACTGCCAAACAAATTTGCAATATGTTATTTAAACAAGAGATAACCTCCGTCATTATTGAAGGCGGCTCTAAAACACTTCAACCTTTTATTGATGAAAATTTATGGGATGAGGCCAGGGTATTTACAGGAAACCGTACATTCAACGAAGGGTTAAAAGCACCAGGTTTTTCAGGAAAATTATTTTCTGAAAAGAAAATCCAGAGCGATATTCTAAAAATTTACAATAATGATTAAAACTATAATTTTTGATTTTGGCAACATATTTCTAAATCTAGATCTTGAAGGCGCCATGCAAAATGCCCTTAACTTATTTAAGCTTAAAGAACTTCCAGAAGATTTAATTGCCATTAATAGCTTGTATGAACAAGGATTGATTTCAACGGATGAATTTATTGCCTTTTATATGGAAAATTTCCAGAATCTTTCTAAAGAAGAGATTATCAGCAACTGGAATTACATGCTTAAAGATTTTCCACTACATCGATTGGATTTTTTAAAGAAACTTAAAAAAACTTCAAAATATAAACTAATCCTTTTAAGCAACACCAATGAATTACATATTAATTGGGTAAAAAAACAGGTGTCTTTTTATGAGGATTTCAAAAACAGTTTTGATGCATTTTATCTATCGCACGAAATACAATTAAGAAAACCAGACACTAATGTTTTTGAATTTGTATTAACCCAAAATAATATAAATTCTCAGGAGTGTTTATTTATCGATGATAATAAAGACAATACATTATCGGCAGAAAAACTAGGCCTTCACATCTGGAATCTTAATCCGGAAACGGAAGATGTTGTAACTCTTCTTAAAACAAAAAGAAACTTATTTTAATCCTATTGACTGAAAAAGACACATACAATACCATTGAAAAAAAATCTGAAGAAGTTTTATTTAAAGACAAAAACAGTAAGTTTTTTGGGTACGTGTTTCCTGTTCTAACTGAAGATGATGTTAAAATTCATTTAGAAGCCTTAAAAAAAGCACATCATACAGCAAAACATTGGTGCTATGCTTATCAATTGGGTACAGAGAATATTCAGTTTCGAGCTAATGATGATGGTGAACCAAACAATACTGCAGGAATGCCTATTTATGGTCAAATCCAATCTTTTAATGTAACCAATATTTTAATAATTGTTATACGTTACTTTGGAGGCGTAAAATTAGGAGTAGGAGGCTTAATAAACGCTTATAAAACCACCGCACACTTGGCTTTAGAGAACTGTAAAATTGTTAAAAAGACCATAAATGTAGAGTATCTCCTCACATTTGAATATAAAAACATGAATAAGGTAATGCGCATTATTAAGGAGAAAAATTTAAACATTATCAATCAAAAATTAGAGTTGAATTGCCAAATCACCATTTCAGTTAGAAAAAAAGATGCCGTATTAGTTTTTGAAACCTTTAATAATATGTTTAACGTTAATATAGAATTAACCCGTTGGGTGTAATTGCCTTTATTTGTAAAATCATATCTTTTTGTCACACTTGTCGAAGTGTTTATTTAGAA
>CAXBHA010000615.1:0-2367 GCA_963974955.1 uncultured Yeosuana sp.
ACAAATAGAACACTCAAATTTATTGAAATTTGCATCTTTCAATTATCCTTTATTTGAACTTTAAGAATTAGATAAATGCTTTTCATAGGAGACTTTGTTGTCATTATTAGCAACCCACAAGAGTAATCACGCTCGATTACGCATCGATTGCATTCGAATTTAGATACTGTCTCCATTGATTGCTAAGTTTCAGCCGCACCGATTGTGTTTCGATTTCGTTCCGCTGCAATCTTTTTACTTCCATAAATTACGCCTGAGTAAAGTCCATTTGCACCAACTTTTTAGAAAATTTACCTGCATAATAATTGAGATAGAGTGAACACTATTCGTATAAGAATAAGAATTTAAATAAGTAGTGCATCTATTTGATGAGCTTTTTATGCTAAAAACTATATAGCTTAATTTACTATATTCCTGTATTAGCTACTAAATTAATTATCATTTGAATTGCCTTCAATTTTAATATTTTGAAGAGGCGTGTTCATCCAATAATCATTAAAATTATCAGGTTTTATAATAGGTTGGTCATTGAAAATAGGCTTTCTCATTTCCATAATTAGACTATCCACTGGACTTTTTGCATTCGGTTTTACTTCTTGCACAAAAAATTCCCGAAATTGATCGTAGTCTCTAAAAGTCCATTTGTTAATCAAATTGCCGTCCACATCACTCATATTGTATACTTTGGCACTTAACAATAATGAATCGACAGGTCCTTTTGTGGCGGCCCTAGATATTGACCTAAACATTTCTTCCGTCTTGTAGGGGACTATCTTGGGGTATAACAACACCGTTCTTCTGAATTCATCCCTATTATCAAGTACAATTTTTGCAAAATCTATTTTTTTGCCTTTGTATTTCAGGATATAGTTATCCTTGTTAAAAGCATCCTGTAAGTCGGGCGTCCGACTAAAGGACATTGCAAAACATTGTAGCTTAAGATCTATAGTTGTAGACTCTAGTACGAACTTAGGAGGGTCCCAGATTTGAAATGTATTATGAAAAGAGATATAATTGAGGTACATCCTGTCATTTTTAGGGCGATATTCCGTGATAACCTCAAAAATCAGTTGGTTATTTGTTTTATGCTTGTTGATAATACCATTTGGCAATTTTTTTGTGCGGTCGTATACAGTATACTCCATCTTATGGATGGCGAAATTTCTTTTTGAAATGTACAACGTGCCATACGCACTAAAGTCCAATAGTAGTTTCTCGAACTTAACAGTATAAAGGGGTTCGTCATCTAAATAAATATCGGACTCTTTTTTGAACTTGTGTTCAGAGAGTAGGTCGGATTTAAGGCGATGTACGAAAGAGTAAGAATGGATTTTATAATTACGCAAAGCATCATGAACCCTTAAAATGGTAAATTCATTACCACCATAGGACGCTAAAAAAGCCTTATCGATAACCTTGCGACCTTCTTTGAATTGATAGTCGTACGACTGCAATGCCATAGTATCCCGCTTAAAATCAGTATTCTCTAGATAGTTAAAAATCTTCACTTTGGTCGTAACGGAATCCATGGCATCAAAGCCTTCATCAAATACTTCCAATATGGCCTCATTGAGATTTACATATTGCAGCCTGTCCAATTGGTAATCACGATAATAACCTACGGTGGAAAAAGCTTCGACGGGGTAATTTTCAGGTATCGACCTTATGGCTCTACGTACTATTTGTCTTGCCTTAAGTTTCTTTTTCTTTTCGGCGGTTACTACGGCTTCTTCTAATTCTAATGTCGCCGGTTGCAGTCTCACATCGTTCAACTCGTAGACCGAAAAATCTTGAATCAACATCTCTTTTGTCTGATATCCCATAGAGGATATCTCGATAATATCACCATACTCTTTATACATCGAAGGGATTTTGAAACTTCCATCCGTATTTGAAATAATACCTAAAGCTCGATTCTTTATTCGAATACTGGCAAAGGGGATAGGCTCTTGTGTTTTGGAATCCATTAGCTTACCAATTATATATTCAGGCTGTTGGGATAAAACTAAATTTGATATTAGTAGTAGCAAAAGAAAAAACAAATGAGTTGGCAATCTTTTTCGCATGGTTAGAAAGCTTTTAGTTTTGATGTTTTTTTTCTATCAAAAGCAACCTCGAAGCGTCGGGGCCAAAGATTGTTCGATATCATAAAAATATGCAAACCTTGGGATTTAAAATTTTATTTCGCTGCGCGTAAAGTCCATTGAAACAAACCTGCCAAGAAAATCCAATATTATTTAACTGCGATTTTAAATTCCTAAGAAAGCTTTTAATTGAACACCAAAAAAATTACCGCTTTCGCTTTTCACACACACCTTGGAAAAAAAGCGCCTAAGGCACTTATGATGGCCTCCAACAATTGGATAT
>CAXBHA010000616.1:0-2363 GCA_963974955.1 uncultured Yeosuana sp.
GACTGAATGAATAAATTTTCAATTTGCATGACTGTTAAAATTAGAAGCCTTAACATTCAATAATATATAGTTTTAAATGGAAGAAAATACTTCAATTGACATTAGTGCTGTTAACGAGAAAATAGCAAAAGAAAGCGCTTTTATCGATTTACTGATGCTTGAAATGAATAAAGTAATCGTTGGTCAGAAATATATGGTAGAACGATTATTGATCGGACTATTAGGCCAAGGTCATATATTGCTGGAAGGTGTACCTGGTTTGGCAAAAACCTTAGCCATAAACACCCTTTCCAAAGCTGTAAAAGGAAGTTTCAGCAGAATTCAGTTTACACCAGATTTACTTCCGGCAGATGTTGTGGGTACATTGATCTATAACATGAAATTAAGCGATTTCTCTATTAAGAAAGGTCCAATATTCGCAAACTTTGTTCTTGCAGATGAGATTAACCGTGCACCTGCCAAAGTACAATCTGCACTTTTAGAGGCAATGCAAGAAAAGCAAGTGACCATTGGTGACGAAACTTTTGTACTTGACAAACCTTTCTTGGTAATGGCAACACAAAACCCCGTTGAACAAGAAGGTACCTATCCGTTGCCTGAAGCACAGGTGGATCGTTTTATGCTGAAAACCGTTATAGATTATCCAAAAATAAACGAAGAGCAGTTGATTATGCGCCAAAATTTAAAAGGTAGCTACGAAACTGTGAACGCCGTTGTATCCATAGAACAAATACTTAGCGCACAGAAAGCTGTTCGTGAAGTTTATATGGATGAAAAAATTGAGAAATATATTCTTGACCTTGTTTTTGCTACAAGATATCCTGAGAAATATAATTTAGAAAGCTTAAAACCATTGATCAGCTTTGGCGCATCTCCAAGGGGTAGTATCAACTTAGGTACCGCTGCTAAATGTTATGCTTTCATAAAGAGAAGAGGTTATGTTGTGCCAGAAGATGTACGTGCCGTTGTTCTTGATGTTTTAAGACATAGAATAGGTATTACATACGAGGCAGAAGCAGAGAATATTACTTCTGTTGATATCATCAACAAAATTGTTAACGAGATAGAAGTACCTTAAGAGCCCACAATTTCCAAAGGAGGGAATATTTACTCGTTTATTCTTAGGGGTGTAATAAAGAACAATGCTTAAAATTACCGTTTCACATATATTTTTAACCGCAATCAAATCTCCTATAGGGGGCTAGAGCGCTGTATTATGGATACTAAAGAGCTACTCAAAAAAGTACGGAAAATTGAAATAAAGACAAGACGTCTTTCCGACCATATATTTGGTTGACCATGATGCTAATGGTAGATATTAGCGGCTCTGAATTATTCGGCACCACTAATCAGTTTAAAAATGAAATCGTTACTGAAATATCGGCAACACTTGCTTTTAGTGCCTTACAAAATAATGATAAAGTAGGTGTTATTCTATTCTCTGACCAAATAGAACTTTTTATTCCGCCTAAAAAAGGAAAGACCCACGTTCTACGTATCATTAGAGAATTATTGGAATTTAAACCAAAAAGCAACAAGACAGATATTGCTCAAGCCATGAAATTTTTGAGTAGTGTCATGAAAAAGAAAGCTATTGTTTTTGTTTTATCTGATTTTATTGACGACGGGTACGAAAAAACACTCAAGATTACGGGTAGCAAGCACGATTTAACCGGAATTCGTGTTTATGACGAACGTGAAGAATCTATACCAAATTTAGGTATGGTACAGGTAGAGGATGCTGAAACAGGAAAATTACAATTGGTAAACACCAAGTCTAAAAAGGTACGTAACGCCTATGCTGAATATCATAAAAACCGTGTTACTTACTTTAAGGAGTCTTTCACAAAATCTGGATGCGGAGTTTTAGATTGTAGGGTAGATGAAAGCTATGTAAAGAAATTATTGGGTTATTTTAAAAGAAGAGGTTGATACGAATGATTATTACTAATAAAACAAATGAAAAATGTGTTTCGTGGTGTAAACGAATTTCACCTCTATTCGTATTCCTACTATTCATCTTTGAACTTTCTGCTCAAGAAACACCAAACATTACTACTGAGGTTGACACTACTTTTATAAAAATTGGTGAGCAGGTTCAATGGAAGGTTACTGTGGATATCGACTCCACAGATTTTGTAATTTTCCCTGAAGGGCAAACGTTTTCTCCACTAGAAACTGTTGAGGCTTTTGCTACGGATACCACTAGAAAAAAAGACAGACTAACACTTCAAAAAATATACGCCCTTACCCAGTTTGATTCTGGCGCATACAAATTACCGTCTCAACGTATTGATATTAATGGAATAGGTTTTATGACCGATTCTATGTTGATTAATGTGGCTACTATTCCCGTAGACACA
>CAXBHA010000617.1:0-2361 GCA_963974955.1 uncultured Yeosuana sp.
CTTTAGATACAAATATTTCTTTTCATAATCTATAACAGCCTTTGCTTTTTTCAAAATGTCAGCACCTATAATGCCATCAACAGGTGTGGAATTATGCGTAACTAAAGCAGTATTTACATGTATTAGATTAAATAGAATAAGAATGGCATTGTTTTTTTCCCAAGACCCAATTGTTAAAGTATTCTTTTTTGAAACTTGAGTCTCCATGTCTGTTGCACCAGCACCTGCGGCTTTTATTTTCGATGTTTCGGAAGACAATTTAAAAGTATCAATAGCTTCAAATCCAACACACGAACTTGAGGCCCCAGTATCCAAAATAAAAACACCTCTTACGCCATTTAAAGTGGCTTTGATTTCAAAATGATTTGTTTTAGTTAGTTTAAGCTTTACTTTGGTATATCCTTTTTCAAGTAGGAATTTATTAAGAGACTGCATCTAAATTAGTTTTAAACAAAGATACTCATGTAAAACAATTATTTTTGCCTCAATTAAAACGATTCTAATTTTTAACTTCATATAGGTGATAATTACAGATACTCATACACATTTATACAGCGAAGCTTTTGATGACGATAGAAAGGAAATGATTGCACGTGCTATTCAGTCAAAAGTATTGCGGTTTTTTATTCCCGCAATCGATTCCACCTATACCGAAGCAATGCTACAACTTGAAGCAGCCTATCCAGGCCATGTTTTTTTAATGATGGGTTTGCATCCTACACATGTAAAAGAAAATTATAAAGAAGAGTTGCAGCATGTGGAAGAAATGTTGGCAAAAAAACAGTTTTATGCTGTTGGTGAAATTGGGATTGATCTATATTGGGACACCACCACCTTAGAGATGCAACAAGAGGCATTTACGTATCAAATTCGATTGGCAAAAAAACATAAATTGCCCATAGTTATTCATTGTAGAGACGCTTTTAATGAAATATTCGAAATTCTTGAAGAAGAAAAAGGAACAGATTTATTTGGTGTTTTTCATTGTTTTACGGGAACAATAGAGCAAGCACATCAGGCAATTTCCTATAATATGAAACTTGGTATTGGAGGTGTGGCTACGTTTAAAAACGGAAAGATAAACCAATTTTTAAATGAAATAGACTTAAAACATATTGTTTTAGAAACAGACTCACCTTATTTAGCACCGGTGCCTTACCGTGGGAAACGCAATGAAAGTTCGTATATTATTAAAGTATTAGAAAAATTATCTTATATATATGGTGTATCCAAAACACAGATAGCTTCTATAACAACTCAAAATTCAAAAGATGTTTTCAACATATAAATCATGAACAAATCAAAACCAAACATTCTTCTTATATATACCGGTGGCACCATTGGGATGGTAAAAGATTTTAAAACTGGGGTATTACGTGCGTTTGATTTTAAGAATCTTTTAAAGCGTATTCCAGAACTTCAATTGCTTGATTGTAACATCGCTACGATTTCCTTTAAAACCCCTATTGATTCTAGTAATATGAATCCAAATTATTGGGTTCAAATTGCGAAAATTATAGAAACAAACTATAAAAAGTTTGATGGTTTTGTTGTCCTTCATGGGAGCGATACCATGAGTTATACAGCTTCAGCATTAAGTTTTATGTTGGAAAATTTAGCAAAACCAGTTGTTTTTACTGGATCTCAATTACCTATTGGTGATTTAAGAACCGATGCCAAGGAAAATTTAATTACTTCTATTCAAATGGCGTCTTTGCAAGAAGGTGGGAAACCTTTAGTTAAAGAAGTCTGTCTGTATTTTGAATACAAATTGTACAGAGCCAATAGAACAACAAAAATAAATGCTGAGAATTTTAAAGCATTTGCATCCTTAAATTATCCTGAATTGGCAGAATCTGGGGTTCATTTAAAAATTAATCACGATTATTTGTTTAAGCCAAATTTAAAAAAGGCACTCATAGTCCATAAAACTTTAGATACGAATATTGCGCTGGTAAAATTATTTCCAGGTATTTCCGAAGTTTTGCTACAAAGCATATTTGGTACACCTCATTTAAAAGGGGTCATTTTGGAAACCTATGGGGCAGGGAACTGCACCACAGAACCATGGTTTGTCAAGTTACTTGAAGAAACTATCAAAAAAGGAATACATATTATCAATATAACGCAATGTTCTGGAGGAAGTGTTAGTATGGGTCATTACGAAACGAGCGAAAAATTAATAAATATTGGTGTTATTTCAGGAAACGATATTACAACCGAAGCCGCTACCACTAAATTAATGTATATGTTAGGTAATAATATTTCTTCTAATGTATTCAAAATCATATATGAAACAGCGTTGCGAGGAGAAATGTCTTAAAATTAACGGCTAAAGTTTTAAACTTCAATTTTTTTTTT
>CAXBHA010000618.1:0-2347 GCA_963974955.1 uncultured Yeosuana sp.
GCGCAACCTTATTCACTGAAGTTGGACCAGGAAATGTGTTACAAGGCCTTGTTAAAAAAATAAACAGAGATGCACAAACGGCGTCTGCCTCTTAATAAAACTATTTAAATGAAGTTGTCGCGTCGTTCAATATCCATTATTCTAATAATTATCTTAACCATTGCCATTGACCAGATTTCTAAAGTTTTGGTTAGAGCTTATGTGGTACCGGGCACACAAACCAACATCATTGGCAAGTATTTTACCCTCCATAATGTTGAGAATGTGGGAGCTTTTTTAGGAATGGGAAGTGATTTAGACCCTGCCTTCAGACTTATTTTATTACTTATTTTACCCATAGTGGTGTTGGGATTTGTTTTAGTCCATGTTTTAAAAAATAAGGACATGGATAATTTATCCCTAATTGCATTTTCTTGTATTATTGGTGGTGGTATTGCGAATGTTTATGATCGTATAGCCTATGGGTCTGTCACCGATTTTTTCTATATAAAATTAACGGATGTTCTACATACAGGTATTTTTAATATGGCAGACCTTTTTGTAACCTCAGGTATGATTATGTTGCTCATTGGAACGTTTTCAAAATCAAATACGAAATAAAAAACCACTTTGGTTTATGTGGTTTCAACATGTATGCTTCTTATTGTTTTATGATTTTTCTATTTACATTTGAATTATCAGAATATATTTTTAATATATATATTCCTGATTTATAATTAGTTATATTAATGCTGTTGCTGTTTTTAAAAATATTTATTCTTACACCAATTAGATTATAGATTTCAATTTTGTCAATTCTTTTACTCGAATCAATTTTGATTAAAGAAGATGTTGGATTTGGATATACTTTAAGATTATTTAATTCTAATTCTTCAAGACTTAAAACATTGCACGGAACATTTATACTAGAATTAAGTTCTATAGGTAACCCAGGGGTTAAATTTCTGCCCGTGAAGGCTGCATAATTTGGAGAATATTTAAAAGCCCTGAATGTTAAATTACTTTCGGGTGTATCTCCCTGGCTTATAATTGTTCCAGATGTCATTTGAGGATTTATATACTCCCAAACTTTAATATTATTATTATCAATTTCAAAAAAATACCCAGAATCAGCATCACATATTAATGTGTTGCCGTTTGGAAGCCTTTGAGCACTCGACATGATTCGTGAAAATAATGTTGTTGACGGTGAATCTGTATATTCCCAGTCAAAAAGATTTGGACCATAAGCGGTGTCTGCTGTGTATATATAATTATTGTTTATATCCTTTTCAGAATTAATGATATTGATACTTGAAAAAGCAGGTGTTCTTCCATTTCCATTATTATAAAGCAATATCTTTCCACCATCTAAATAAGAATTAGGTATCCAATGAGGTGTATGTTGTCCGAATAGCTTTTGATCCAATTCAGACCCTTGCCCATAGGCAATTGGATTTCCCCATCTATATAAAAAATCACCACCTTTATTATGAGCCCCTCCTAAATGTGAAGCTGCTTCGCTAGTTGTTGTTGAATGATCTATAATGTATATTTCATTCAGTTGTCTTGAACTCAAAATAATTTCATCTAAATCTTCATTATACTGAATTGAATTTGCATGAATCCAATTTGATGCTCTAACGGATACACCTAAATAATTAATATCTAACAATTGTGGGTTTTCTGAAACAATTCCGAAATTATCTTTTGTGTCATCATAGTCTTGAATCAAATGATCCCAAATGTTCCATTCCCATACTATATTTCCTGAATTTAAACCAGTAGGCTGTACTTCAATAATTTGTTCATTATATAAGGCATCTTCATCTAATAAAGCTGGGTTCCTACCAGCTTGAAATGCTTCTAGATTAGTTTTTTTTGTAACTGCCAAAATCAATACATTGCCATTTGGTAAAGAGTAGACATCATGGTGTTGACTAAAACTGCTTGATGAATAGGTGTATTCCCATGTTACATTGCCATCCCAACTAATCTTTTCTATCACACCTCCTAAGCCAGGTAAATTGAAATTTATATTTTCAATAATACCGCATCTTAAAATACTCCCGTCTTCTAAAAGATAAACTGATTTTCCATCTACGTAAGCACTAGTCCATTTATTAATGACTTCTCCACAATTGTTTATTAAATAAGTAGTTTTATAATTCGTAAATAATGTGTAGCCATTAAAAGCTTGAGACGTGTTAGTTAAAGTGCCAATTGTATTTTGAGCACTTAGGCTGATGCTATATAAAAAAAGATTAAAAAATGCTAGATATAGTATTTTTTTTATCATAATATCTTAAATCTTAAATTGAATGTCCGTATTCATTCATAATACCATTTTTGTCATTCAGAATGGAGT
>CAXBHA010000619.1:0-2342 GCA_963974955.1 uncultured Yeosuana sp.
AGAAACATGTAATTGTAAAACTGTTCGGAAATGCTGTAATTGCGAATGGTCACTTTGTCTCCCGTGGCTAAATCTTCTTCAGTATAAAATCCAAACATTTCATTTCCATTTGTAAATTCATCTTTATAAACTTCTAGACTAGGTATCACAGGGATATCACTTATAAATTCAAAGAAATAATAATTTGTTTCGTTGGAAGGATCCCTATAAAATGCTTTAAGTTCGGTTTCATTTCCAGAAAAACCACCTCTATCATTTTGTTCCACATAATCAATACTGGCAACAGGTTTTAGTGCTTCTGAAGCTGTATATGTTTCACCTTGAAAGAGAATAGTTAAGTTATAAGTTTCATTTATTGTGGGAATAAACGTGTTGTTTTTATATAATCCAGTGGACCCATCTTCGGTAAAGATAAACACAGTATTATTGGAATCTGTAATTTGAATTTGAGCCCCATTTGCGGGTGGAACAGAATCGTCAAAATAGGGAGCGGTTAGCGTTAGCTTGATGGTTTGCACAGAGATTGAAGTTGTTTTAAACCAATTTATTGAGGCATCAATGACCAATCTAGGTTTTTCGGTTGGCACCTTTAAGCCTATAACATCTTCACATGAGGTTATAAAAAGGGCTACAAAAAGTATATAAATAATATTCTTCATCATTAAAATTTAAAATTATATGAAACAGAAGGAATAACTCCAAATATGGAAAGCCTAATGGCTTCATTATCGCCTGTATTTCTATTTTCTCTAAACGTTATAGAGCTCGCATTTTGTCTGTTATAAATATTATACACACTAAAAACCCAATAACTTTGATACCCATTTTTCTTGTTCGGTTTTGGGGTATACGTCATAGATACATCTAAACGATTATAGGACGGAAGTCTGCTGGAGTTTCTATCGCTAAAATTAGCTACGGAAATTCCATTATATTCATATTGACTTACAGGATAGGTTGTTGGCTGCCCAGTTTGAAATATAAAGTTGGAATTAAGTTCCCATTTAGTATTCAATCTATAATTTGCTGTGACCGAAACGTCGTGAGTTTTATCATAAGGTGTATTGTACCAATTGCCATTATTAATACCAATTTCTTGAGGTGTTCGTCCTTTAGTTTGTTGTTGGGATTTTGAGAGGGTATAGGCTAACCATCCTTTTAAACGCCCTTGGTTTTTTCTAAGCAAAAACTCTAAACCATAAGCTCTTGCCTGTCCATTTAAAATAACTTGCTCTATGGCATTGTTCGCAATTAAATCGGCACCATCTATATAATCAATTCTATTATTAATAATTTTATAAAAGCTTTCGACTTCATATGAATAGGCATTGTCACTGGAATTTCTGTAACAGCCCAATGCTATTTGATCCAATAGTTGTGGCTTGATATACTTTCCGCTCGGTGTCCATACATCTAACGGTGTGGGCGAACTTGTGTTCGATAATAAATGCAGATACTGACTTAATCGGTTATAGCTAATTTTTATTGAAGACTGATTGTTTAATTGATAAGCTATTGAAAATCTTGGCTCGAGGTTAAAAAAAGATTTTATAACCTTACGTCTATTAAAACGTTCTGTGCCCATGGGTTCTGCTTTTTCGTAAATTTGAAAGACGTCGTTGAAATTAACGGCTTGATTATTTGTATACATATTAAGTTCATCTTGTCCTAATCTTAAAAAGGAGCTTAAACGAAGTCCGTAAGACACCTCGATTTTGCCTGATAATTGTTGTTCTATATCGACATACAAGGCATTTTCAAAGGCATATTTGTCTATAAGTTTATAAGGATTAATACCAGAAGTTGCTGTTGATGGTTTAATTTTTCCCGGATTGAATTTATAATAGATACTATTTAAACCATAATACAATTTAAATGTATCGTTTAAATAATGTTTTAAATCGTATTTTACATTGAAATTTTGAATTCCAGAATTCCAATTGAATTCAACAAAATTGAGTTTTAAACCATAAAAGTAGTCCGAATAAATTAATGATAGATTTGAGAAAAGTTTGTTGGAAAACAAATGGTTCCATCTTAAATTGAGAACCGTATTTCCATAAGTATTTTCAAAACTATCAGCAATACTAAATACGTCACGACCAAAATAGCCCGACAAATAAAGGTTGTTTTTATCGTTGATTTTATAACTTAATTTGGTGTTTAAATCGTAGAAATAAGCAACATTATTATTATCAAAAAGGGGCAAAAATAAATGCGCATAAGAGGATCTTCCACCAATTAGGAATGAGCCCTTTTCCTTTTTTATTGGGCCTTCTACCAACAAACGACTGGCAACTAGCCCAATACCACCATTAGCATGAAAGGCATTACTGTTTCCT
>CAXBHA010000620.1:0-2339 GCA_963974955.1 uncultured Yeosuana sp.
TCACCTATTATTCAAGTATGTGATGCCATTTCTGGGGCGCGTCCTGGTGCAAGACGTCAAGTGTTGGATAGTTATATTCAACGTTTAAAAGACTTAGAGGATATAGCTTTTGGATTCCAAGGTGTTAAAAAAGCCTATGCCATTCAAGCAGGAAGAGAATTGCGTGTTATTGTTGAAAGCGAAAAAGTAGACGATCAAAAAGCGGCCGATTTATCATTTAGTATTTCTCAGAAAGTTCAAACAGATATGACCTATCCTGGTCAAGTTAAAGTAACGGTTATTAGAGAGACACGAGCTGTTAATATTGCTAAATAATAACTCCTGTGAAAGCACTCATCATAAATTAAGAGGTTGCTAAAAGTGCAATTAAGTGAATAGAACACAACAAAAAATATAAATTATTTTTAGATACAACATGAAGCGATGCTAATCAATTTTTCTTTTTTGAAACCAGATACCTTCTAAACTTAAGTTTATGGATAACAAATGATAGTTTTCTTTTATCAATCCATTTGCAACTTGACCTTTGTTGCCATAGGTGTAACCAATATTTATCATAGAGCTTGTCCCATTGTTTAAAGGAAGTCCAATTCCTAAATTTAAAGCTGAATTTTGTACTCGTTGGTGGTTTACTTCTAAATTACCATCGTTAAAGCTGTAACCCGCTCTATATTCTAAATTATTGAAAAATTTTGACATTTTTTTTTCGGCAGCATATTGTATTCCAACTCCAAAAGCATCTTGGTTTACATAGTTGCCTAGTTGGTCTGTTTGGTTGGTATTGCTCCAATAGCTTTTTTTATAATCTAAATTAAAGGTAAAGTATTTTTTAAAGGAGGTTTGTAAACCAAAGGCAAGCTCTAAAGGAAGCTTGAAATCACCAATTGTACTTTCTGTGTTTTCGGTTAAATCGGTTGTTGAATCTGTGGAATATAAAGTTATGGTACTCGATTTGCTCCCTTTAAGGCTTGTTGGTAAATTTGCAGTAGCACCAATTGATGTATTTTTGAAAATATCGTATTGAAAACCAGTGCCCAAACGAAAACCAGAATAGTTGTTTACATCTTCTATTATGAATGTATTGTTTGGTAAATAATCTGTTTCTGTTTGTGTTATTTGACCAAATAGTACCGAGGTGGTAATACCAAGTCTTAGCTTATTAGTTAGCGAGTAACCGTAGTTCAATTTTAAATCGTTTATACCGCCCGTACCATATATATCGGTAATAAAAATACTGCTAATGCTGCCTTCAATGTTCGATTGAATGCCAGAAATAATATAACCTACGTTGGTTAATGGAATAAGTGTAACACCAAAACCAGAGTGTTTTGTTACAGGAAATGCCAAGGCTATATTTGAAAAATTAGCTATGATATTGGAATTCGTGCTACCGCCTTCTGAAAGTGTATTGGTTTGCGCTTTTAATCCAAAATCAAAAAAGAAGGAGTTTTGAAGTATACTACCAAATGATGCTGGATTGGAATTATTTATAAAGGTGTTTGAAGGCATTGCAATTCCTAAACCGCCCAATCCGTTTATAGTTCCGGTAGAAGTTTCATTACTCACTCCTAAACCATATAAAGAATATGGCGAACTAGAAAGCTGATTTGTTTGTGCAGTTAAATGTGTCGAAACCATTGCTAGTAGAACACAAAATATTAGATGCTTATTTATCATAAATAGCGTAAGTTAATTCGAGTTTTGATTTTATTGTGTTTGATGCTGCTTCACCATTAAAAATATATCTGTTTACCGATTGGTTGAAATCATTTGGATATATAGCTAAAAACAAATCGTCACCATTCAAATCTGTCAATTTTAGGTTTAAAAAATATTTAACAGGAATAGTATAAGTTGTGATATTAAATTCTGAATCTTCACTTTCAATTGAAGCTAAAACGGTTTCGCCTTGTGAGTCTGTTAAGGCGCTTATGATATTTGATTTTTTGTCAATAATATATACGTCCAAAGAACTGTCTTTGTGCAGGTTTTTTGTTGCTGAATTTTGTTTTAGTTTTAATTTTAAATTCGCATCAATCATAATTCCTGTTCCTGCTATATCGTAAAGTGCTTTTAGGTTTGGTATATCAATTCTAGTAGCTATTCCAGTTCCTGCATATAAACGTTGTTGTTTGTATAGGCACTTGATAAATATGTTTCTTGGTCTGTTAGCGATTTGAAAACTGTTGCTTCTGTAGTGCTGGAAATATTATGAAAACTATTCGTTTCATCGAACGCCATATCTAAAGTGAGAGATTCGGTGGATAGTTCATCTTTATCGGTATAATAAATTCTAAGAAAACTACTTTTTAAAAAACCTACTATCGCTGTGTTATTTG
>CAXBHA010000621.1:0-2335 GCA_963974955.1 uncultured Yeosuana sp.
CTAAACGTTCTTTAATTTGTTGAAAACTGCCTTTTAAATAAACCCAGTGAGCTTCAACACCTTCAGTCAAAATATCTCTATATTTTTGCTTTAATGCCGAACAAACAATGATGCAGCTGTTGTTTTTTAACTCATCTTTAGCAAGTTTGTTCAGTGTTTGTAACCAACCATTTCTATCATCATCATTTAAAGGGATGCCGTTAGACATTTTAGCAATGTTTTCTTTTGGATGAAAATCGTCTCCATCAAAAAAAGGGATCTGTAATTCTTGCGATAACAACTTGCCGATGGTGGTTTTGCCAACACCAGAAACGCCCATGATATAGATGACTTTATTTGATTTCATTGGTGATGGTTTCTCCAGATTTAAGTTGTATTTCTTTTTTTGTTTTCTGATTCTCAATTTTCAATTGTAAATCCTTTTCACATAAAGAATGAATGGTTATATTATTTTTATCAAGTTTTATAAACACATCCGTTTCTTCTGAAAACGTTATTTTAACGCCATCCAATTCTAACGATTTAACTCCAAAAAACAACGAACGGTTTTCTTTAGATAATGATACTGCTTCTGAACTATTTGTTTTCCAATTAGAATTATTTAGCTGCCATCCTTTTAATTCTGGATTCATTTTATCCTCATCTATTCTGTCATCAAAGGTTTTAAAAGGTACTATGGCGGTAATAAAACTAAATTTTGAATGGTTGCTTTTCGAAATAACAGCCCATTGTTTTCCTCTTTTCCCAGCAGTAAAAACTGAATCTGTTGCTGCCAATTGATAAATATCACTCCCAGAACCATCATTAAAAGAAGAACGTAATAAGTTAGGTGCTCGTTCTAAACTGTAATGTCCTTGCCAAACTTGTTTGAATGTATGTATTTTTTCAGAAGTAAAATTATCTTTTACAATCCAGAAATCATCTTTTAAATAAATTACTTGTCTGGAATACTTAACGCCTATATTTTCAAAACCATTGTGGCTACCAATAAAAACATCTAAATCATCATTTGTTTCCCAGGCAATGGTTTTGGGTTGTGGTAAGGTTTTAAACTTTCCAAAACCACTGCCACCTTGGTTCGAAGTGTACGCTTTTCCTTGTAGCTCATTATCAACCAACGCCACATTTTTTACCATGGAATTTTTAAAGAATTCGTAATCTTTTAATGAATACCGTACTTGGTAATTTGGTAAAATAACTTGTCCATTTGCCATGGCTTGAATACCTAACATATCGCCATGTTGGTGGTCTGGTTTTTCAGAATCAAGTCCGTTGGAAATTGCCATGACTTTATCATCGCTTTTCCAACCTTCACGCATAATATAATAGCCGGTTTCTGGAAATACCAACGATTTAAATTCGGGTGTTTTGGTTTCAATATTATCAAGCAATTTCAATTGGGAATCATTAATATACCAATACATAAATGGCTCTACCTTGTTGCTCGCAAAGTAGCCAAATTCAGGGTCTTCAAAAAGTAGATACCCTAATGTTAAAGCGCCGGAAATATCATTTTTTTCAGCCCAAGGTGTATTCGTGTCGTCTGAAAAAACTGGAGCCGATTTATCGGGATACGCTATTTTTGTTAAGGTTACAAACAACGATTTTAACTTATTTTCCCAAACACTATTAACTTTTATATGACTGTTTTTTGCCAGTTGATATACAAAGAAATAATTATCAATATCACTCATGTGATAATGTACCGAACGCTCAAATTGAAACCCATCACTGTTAATTTCTTTATCTAAATGCTGCTCTAACAAATTCATGGAACGTTCGCGCCAACGATCTGCATCTTTAAAATCTGTAAACAAAATGGAAAGCATTGCGAGTGCCGACATACCTCGTGTTTGATGATTTCCAGAAACAAATTCGGTATTGTTTTCATATAAATTGGCAGCATGCTGAAGCAAGGTAGCGATGGTTAAAAGCTGGTCTTCATCCGAATACTCTTTTTCGCCTAAAAACATATTATGGATTTCCAACCAATTAAGTATGCGGTATCCTGTTCTAAACACTTCATAAACCCCATTGCCATCTTCAATAGTTTCGTAATGTTTATCCAATAACGCGGTATTTAACGACTTTAATTGGGTTTTAAAATAGCTTAAATACTTTGGGTTTTTATTTTGGTAATTGTAGTAAAAGGCAATGTCCACCATTTTATGTTGGCGTACCAAATGCCTTAAAGCATAGGCATTAACAGGTTCTCCGTTTAAATAATTAAAAGGCAGTTTCCATTTTGTAGCCTCTGAAAACTTTGAGATATGGTCCAAGGCTCTTTCGGTATGATTGCTTTCAGCATTTTTATAAATGGTATTGTAAACTTTAA
>CAXBHA010000622.1:0-2332 GCA_963974955.1 uncultured Yeosuana sp.
TATTAATTATTATACTCATAAGTACATTTTTTTTAACTTTTATTATTCAAATTTACGGTTTAATCTGCTTTTTTTTAAGCTGTTTTTAAAGAATTGCTCAAATTCTACCCTATAACGTTTTAGTAATATAAAAGCCTTAAAAACAGAATCCATTTTTAAGTCTTTTTATTTTGAATGTCCGTATTCATTCATAATACCATTTTTGTCATTCAGAATGGAGTGAAACGAAATGAAGAATCTATTGAAAATCAATGCGGTTCCTCCTTTGTCGGAATGACAGAATTATTATGTTTTCAGACTTATGACAAATTACGGACATTCAACTTTTTATTATCTATTTTTTAATGTTTTCTATAAACTGGTCAAAAAGATAAGACGAGTCATGTGGTCCTGGACTTGCTTCAGGATGATATTGAACAGAAAAACAGTTTTTTGTTTTCATTGCTAAACCAGCAACAGTATGATCATTTAGATGGACATGCGTTATTTCCAAATCTGGATGTAATTCCGCTTCTTCTCTATTCACGGCAAAACCATGATTTTGAGATGTTATTTCTCCTTTACCCGTTTTTATGTTTTTTATAGGATGATTAATCCCTCTGTGGCCATTATGCATTTTATAGGTTGAAACCCCATTTGCCAAGGCAATTACTTGATGTCCTAAACATATCCCAAAAAGCGGTAAATTTCTTTTAATGATTTCTTTTGCTAACGCCTGAGCTTCAATCAATGGTTCAGGATCTCCTGGGCCATTGGACAAAAAGTATCCATCTGGCTTAAAAGACTCTAAATCTTCAAAAGTTGCATTATAAGGGAATACTTTTATATAAGCATCACGATTCGCAATGTTACGAAGTATATTTTTCTTTATTCCAATATCAAGTGCAGACACTTTATAGGTTGCATTCTCATTTCCAAAATAATAGGGCTTCTTTGTAGAAACTTTGGAAGCGAGCTCTAAGCCATTCATACTAGGAAATTCAGCTAGCTGTTTTTTTAATCGATCAATATTCTCAATATCTGTGGTGATCACAGCATTCATGGCGCCATGATCTCTAATATAACTCACCAAAGCTCGTGTATCCACATCTGAGATGGCAAATAATTTATTGGCATTTAAAAAATCTTCTAATGAAGCATCGGCCACATCGCGAGAATAATCGTAACTAAAATTTTTACATATCAATCCAGCTATTTTAATGGAATTTGATTCCACTTCATCAACATTGGTTCCGTAATTCCCAATATGCGCATTGGTTGTTACCATGAGTTGACCAAAATAGGATGGATCTGTAAAAATTTCTTGATAACCAGTCATCCCGGTATTAAAACAGACTTCGCCAAAAGCTGTTCCTTGGTTGTTCCCAACAGATTTACCATAAAAAATGGTTCCGTCGGCTAATAAAATAATGGCTATTTGTCTTTTTTGATATTTCATTAATTCGAAAGGTTTTGCAAAATTGCAAAAAAAAAGGATAAACTAAAATAGTTTATCCTTTTTTTTTAATTTACAAGGAATTATAATACTGTAATATTTTGTGTACATCAGAAAGCTTATAATATTTCAATCCATGCTCTTTGGCATACAGTATTATTTTTGTTTGATAATCTGATTTTATCAATTTAAGTATTTCCGATTTTTTAAGTTTTATAGGCTTTAAATCGACTTCATCCATATTCTTAACATAAAATTCTTCTTCTACAATATAAGAGTCGGGCTTAATTTTTTTCTGTGTCATTGGATTTAAAGAACCTTTTTGCACTCGAACCAAGTTTTTTTTTAAAAGTACCACCTTATCTACTTTTGCTATTTCCTCAAAAAAGATTATTTTTCGATACTCATTATCATAATATGGTTTTAATTCAATATTATTAATAATTATTTTTTTTATATTTCCTGTATTTATAATTAATATAGAATCTTCAGAAAACTTAGCTTCAAAGCGCTCCAATTGGATATTATAATTAAAACTATTCAGAGAGTACACAGCATCTTCAGTATATAATGTACTTAAATTATCCCAGGTATTAAATAAATACGGTGTCCCTTCTATTTCATCCTTTGCACTATTAGATACCCAAAAACCCCCATTTGGAAACACCTGATTGGCGCGTTGTATGTCTTTTACTAGAGATACGTCCTTTGATTGAGCTTGAAGTGAATTTACTAATACTATTAACGCTAAATAAAGTAATTTTTTCATGGTTATTTTTAATCAGCAACGAACATAATTATAAAATTTGAATGTCCGTAATTTGTCATAAGCCTGAAAACATAATGATTTTGTCATTCCGACAAAGGAGAAACCGCATTGATTTTCAACAGATCCTT
>CAXBHA010000623.1:0-2328 GCA_963974955.1 uncultured Yeosuana sp.
TCATTATCTGCTATTGCAAAACCAAATGAGAAATTTAATGAGGTCAATATGGTTGAATACATGTCAACGTATATGAGATTTTGGGGAAATCCTCAAGATTGGATCGATGAAATCATCGAGAAATACAAAAGCGAAAAGGAAAATTTGCCACCTCCACAACTTTCAATTGCCTCTTGGAAAGTTGCCGCCATGTGTACCCATATCCTCTTTGATATCGCTACAGGAAGAGCAGTAAAAAAATTTCCTGAATTTTATTTATCGACGATATTGAATTCTTGAATAATGGACTAACATAATTATGTTTGTTTGCCAGAGCCTTACAATCTAAATGAGTTTATTATTGGTGGCATACATAATAGCTTCGGATATATTGGTCACTTCCAGTTTGTCGAATAACTTTCTTCTATGGAATTTTACTGTATCCGGAGACACATAAATTGATTCGGATATTTCATTTATGGTAAAACCTCTGGTCGATAGCTGTAATATTTCTTTTTCCCTCGATGAAAGTTTTATTTTTTCATCGGCTTTCCAAAAGTCACCATCAAGATCATACTTGAAAATTTTATTGTCCCCCTTTTTGTAAATTTTTATGTTTCCTGCTTGTCGTTCTGCAGATAAGGAAACAATACATATGGCTTTCCATATTTTGCCATTATTGGTCAAGAACATGGGGGTCAATTTTTGATTTATCAAAATGGTTTTTCCTTCTTGGTTTTTTATATGAAAATCATATGAGATAGTATGATTCTTTCTTTCCTCCATTGGGATTTTATCATAAAATTCGAACCCTGCCGTGTTGATTTTAATCAGCAGATCCAAATCGGACTTTATTACATATTTAAAGTAAAATGCGTACCCCATCTCCTTAATTTCTTCGGCAGTATGGCCACAAAGAAACAATGGGTTGTCCGATACATACTCAAAGCCCCTTTTCTGATAATCAATCACATAGATGCTTTTGTATGTAGTCCTTGAGAAAGCTTTTATAGCTTCTAAATAATCTAATGTTTGTCCTTGACTTCCCTCTGGAATTTCATTAACCGAATTCTTAAAGGAAAAGAAGTCTTTCATGTCTGCCATATAGTGTAGGTATAAGTGTTTACTGTTACAAATGTAACTTTTTTCTTAACATTTTAAAAACTACACTTTAGTATAGTTTTTATGTAACTAACTAACAACTACCATTTTGTGTAAAAATAAAGCTATGTAGTCCCAATAGATTTGGAAGTAAAACCAGAATTATGATACTTCCAAAAAATTATTTAAAAAGATTAGAGTTAGAACAACTATTTGACCTGGCCAAGTTTGTAGTCAATGAAAACTTCAAGCATCACACAAGTAGTATTTACCCTGAAAATTATGAAAATGACATAAGTTCAATTTTCCAGGAAGAGATGCTTTATTTTAAAAATGCTGGAATTTTTGTTTCCAAAGACGAGGATAATTCCATAATAGGATCGATTAGGGTACTACGGTGGAATTACAAGGACATATTGCCTATCCAGAAAATATTCGGTATTAATCCATTACTGTTAAATGGTTATGACATTAATAAATCCATTTGGCATATTGGCAGATTCGCCATAAAAAAAGGAGTTAAGGATATCAATTTATTTAAGAGGCTTATGGTTTGTGCCATAGCTCCTATATGTCAAGATAAAAACGCTGTAGCTTATGCAGAGTGCGACAGTAAACTTTTAAGGGTCATGCTAGCGTTGGGAATTAAGGCCACTCCTGTAGATAAACCTATCAATTATTTAGGTTCCGAAACCATTCCCGTGAGTATGCGGTATAAAGACTTAATTGGCTTCTATAATAAAAACAAGTCTTTGGTTCCTGTAGATTTTTTGACTTCAACCATGAATTCAGAACTACCCAAAAGGGTAGTTTCTCCTGTTCATCAATACAACTACTCTTTAGTGTAGCATTAAGTAAAGTACTAAAATATAGTTTTATACACGAAGAGTTGATTGTAAAAACAAACAATATACTCTTGGCCGAGAGATAGACCGAAGAGCAATTAATGTCTTGAAACTAAAATTGAATCTTATATAATTATAAATTTTTTTAAAAATGAAAAATTCGAATCCAGAAAAATTCTTGGACACTCAGGAGCTATCAGCTTTGGAAAACGAAACCTTAAAGGGTGGAAATGCCGAAACTGATGTTAAGGTAGAAAAGAAAAAGGAGAAAAAACAAGAGTAATAACCAATCTTAAATTTTTTAAAAATGAAAAATTCGAATCCAGAAAAATTCTTGGACACTCAAGAACTATCAGCTTTGGAAAACGAAACCTTAAAAGGTGGAAATACCGCTGTTGATGAT
>CAXBHA010000624.1:0-2328 GCA_963974955.1 uncultured Yeosuana sp.
TTTGCGTGCGAGGATTTTCCGAAGGAAAATCAGACGTAGCAAACGTGCAACGACCTTTGTTTAAGCCAGAAACCAGCAATTTTTTATATACGGCTTGGCAACTGGCTTTTATTTTGTCCGTTCTATTTTTATTGGGTTTTGTCGAGTATCAAAAACATCGTTTATTTCAATTCTATTTTCTTTATTGTTAATCCAATAAATGATTTTATAATTTTTATAAACTAAATATCTAAATTCTTGTTCTCTTTTCTTTAGAAGTTCTTCGGTTTGCCCGATTTTCGGTTGCTTTTTTAGTTTTAAAGTCTCATTGTAAATTCCGTTAACGAGCTTTTTTGCAATTCGAGTTCCTGCTTTTTCTCGATAATATTTATAAATCTTTTCGAGTTCTTTTTGAGAAAAATCAGTCCAAAATAATTTCAATTCCATTTGTCAATTTTGGCTTTTAATTCACTCGCTTCAATTAATCGACCATTTTTTGAATCTTCCATTGATTGGTCAATTCGAGAGTTAAATTCCTCAATTGTCATTGGTTTAAAATCTTTGTTTTCTGATATTTTGTTTTCTTTTCTCAAGATTTTTTCGAGTCGCGAAATAACATCTTCACTTTGAATTTTTAAAAATTCTTGAATAAGTTCCAATTTTCTCGTTTGTAAATCCATTTTTTAGCTTTTTATCAAAGATACAAAATTATCAATTTAATCATTATTTTTTCTTGAAATGGCGGATTTCACAGCTTGTTGCCAACTTAGAAATAAAACTTTTAAATAAAAAATTAAAGCAAGTTATTAGGAATTTTTAACATCCTTTAAAGGATTTATTAAAATAAAATATACTTTTGAATAAAATATATAAAATGGAAGGAGCAAACTGGGTAACTGTAAAGGAATATGAAGATATTACCTATAAAAAAAGCAAAGGTGTTGCCCGAATAGCATTTAACAGGCCTAATGTAAGAAACGCATTTAGACCAAAAACAACCAGTGAACTATATGAGGCGTTTTATAATGCCAATGAAGATGATACTATTGGCGTGGTGTTATTGTCTGCTGAAGGTCCTTCAACCAAAGATGGGGTGTATTCTTTTTGTAGTGGAGGGGATCAAAATGCTAGAGGACATCAAGGCTATGTAGGGGACGATGGCTATCATCGATTAAATATTTTAGAAGTACAACGGTTAATTCGATTTATGCCTAAAGTAGTCATAGCTGTGGTTCCGGGTTGGGCTGTAGGTGGAGGTCATAGTCTACATGTTATTTGTGATTTAACTTTAGCGAGTAGAGAACATGCTATTTTTAAGCAAACAGATGCCGATGTGACCAGTTTTGACGGTGGTTATGGATCGGCATATTTAGCCAAAATGGTGGGTCAAAAAAAGGCAAGAGAAATTTTTTTCCTGGGACGAAATTATTCTGCACAAGACGCTTTCGAGATGGGTATGGTAAATGCAGTTGTTCCACATGCAAATTTAGAAACAACAGCCTATGAATGGGCACAAGAAATATTAGCAAAATCACCTACATCAATAAAGATGCTTAAGTTTGCAATGAACTTGACCGACGACGGAATGGTTGGTCAGCAAGTTTTTGCTGGTGAAGCAACACGATTGGCTTATATGACGGATGAAGCAAAAGAAGGTAGAAATGCCTTTCTTGAAAAGCGCAAGCCTAATTTTGTTAAAAAATGGATTCCTTAATGAAAAATTTCTCTCTTTGGATTTCAGCAATGCGATTAAGGACCTTGCCTTTATCCATTTCTGGAATTATTTTAGCATCGTTTTTAGCAGAATACAACGGATTCTTTAAATGGGATATTTTTATTTTAGCTATTTTAACTACTTTAAGTTTTCAAATTCTATCAAACCTAGCGAATGATTTTGGTGATGGTATGAAAGGGACGGATGGTGAAGATAGGATTGGCCCTGAAAGAGCCATACAAAGCGGTAAAATTTCACCCCATGACATGTTTAATGCCATTAAAATCAGTATTTTAATTTCTATTCTTTTAGCATTGACACTTATCTTTAAGGCATTTAGCGTCTATCATTTTTTTTTCACCTTAACGTTCTTTCTTATAGGCGTGGCAAGTATCATTGCTGCAATGAGATATACAGTTGGTGACAATGCTTATGGTTACAAAGGATTTGGCGATTTGTTTGTGTTTGTTTTTTTTGGATTAGTAAGTGTTATTGGTTGTTATGTTTTATATGCAAAACGCATAGATCATGTTGTTTTTTTACCGGCGTTTACCATTGGTTTTCTAAGTACTGCAGTACTTAACCTCAATAATATGCGCGATATAGAGAGCGACAAGCAGGCAGGAAAAAATACC
>CAXBHA010000625.1:0-2320 GCA_963974955.1 uncultured Yeosuana sp.
CTTATTCTTGTGTTTATTTTTACGTGTATATTATTTTTTTCATAATTATTTTTTACTTTCTTACTGAAATATGAATATGATCTTTATGATTTGATACTGGATAGTTGTAATTCCAAGTGTTTGGGCTTATCCAATATTTATGTTTAAAATAAGGACCAAAATTTTCTCTAATATATTGAAAATTGTCAAAAGCCTTTTGAAGTTCAATAATTTGATTTGTTATACCAGTTACAGCCATCCGCTCCCCATTTATGCGATTAATATCAATAGCTGTTCCATTATAGTGATTAGGTCCAGTATGATCTCCATTTGTTGTGGCATATACATTAATACTAATGATTTTATCCGAATCTGAAAGGTTAGTATTGGCCTCTTCTAAGGCATATTTTAATCCATCAACTAATAATTCGGCAACTTCTTGGTCCGAACTTTTTCTATCATTTGTATATGTTATAAAAGTAACTTCAATTTCATCACCATTAGATAATACAAACGGATTTGGAATTTTTTGTTTTGGCCCTTGATAGTTATAATCATCATCTGGTGTGTCGGCTTCAATATACATTTCAACAAAATCCACTTCACCATCACCACTAGCTATCCAAGCCTCAATGGCAAGTTTTCCAAAGGCTTTAGCCACTACAGAATTATTGTTTTGTTTAAAAAAACGAGCAATATCCATTCCAAGAGTTTCATTTTTTTCAAGCCATTGCAATTGTTGCCCATTAAACAAATTAATGGTTTGTGACGTGTTAAACCCCAATGCTTTTAACAAGACATTTTTTTTGTAAGCATTAAAGTCATTCAAGCCCGCTTCGCAAAGTCTCCTGACTTTGAGATCATTATAAATACTACTTGTAATTATATTCTTCTATCATTCTCTTTTCTTTAATAAAAATCTATAAGACTCTATTTGATTAATTGTGTTCCACTAAGTCGGGAGACTTTGCGGAGCGGGGACTTTGCAGAGCGGGTTTACCACTTCACACGCTATCAGAGCTACGATATAGAAATCATCCTTGATTTAAAAACCCATATATTATTCTTAAATTCAGCATAGATTGCAGATTTTTGAGCATTCAGCCTATGTTTAAAATAAATTACCTCAAAATAAGCTTTATTACCGTCTTTAGAAACGAATAAATTTTTAAAGCTAAGCATTCCTCCATAATTATTATTAAATCTAATATCAGGGTAAAGCTCAAAGAATTTATCCGTACCAATAGGCTCAATAACAATATTTTTTCCATTTTTCAATATGTTTAGGTTTAAAAAAATAGATTGTTTTTTGGAATTTATTACACCTTTTAAGAAGGAGAATCCTTTAATTGAATCTCTATTTTTATATAAAAAGTTTTTATCAAACTGGATACTATCACTAATGTATAGATGTAATGGCTCTAACTTAGCAATGATTGAATCATGCTTAATATTTCCCCCATGAGCTAAGTTCTCTTTTGATTCAGGAGGGGAAGGGGGATTATAAATTCTAATATCAAATTTATTTTGTTTTACATTTGAATTTATATATGCTAAAATAGCATTTAAATTATTTTTATTAGTTGTATGTTGGCAACTTGACAAATTAATTAAAATAAAAAAACAGAAAATTAGTCGCATGATGTTTTGTGATTATCGGTTAATGGTATCTTTGCTAAATTTTGAAATTCTTCAAATTTTGTTTTATCAATTAGACCTCTATTTTTGCCTTCATCATAAAGGCCATCCCAACCGAAAAACATATAATTTGTTACAGGATAAATGCTACCGTCAAATTTTCTCATTGAGCTTGCTATTTTATCTACATATCTGACAGTCATGAAATCATGTTGAGCTGTTGGTATTTCAGAGTTATTACTCCAAAATTTTTCTAAATCTATAAGCCAATTATAATCACTTGAGGATAAATTGTATTCTGCTTTATTACCCGAAGCCAATATTCTATGTAATTGAGCATGTACATCTTCGTGCAAAAGTACTGATGCAATTTCTAATGCATCTTTATTAATCACATCAGGACGAATGGTAGTTGTAATTATATTATTTTCATCTGGAGGTCCTGTTTCTGCATCTGCACCAGCAGCTTGATTCTGACTAGACAATTCCCCAACAACAAATTTAATTTTATAATTGCTATTATTGTTTGTAAAAGCATCCATTACTTCTTTAAAATAACCTGTTTGGTTTAAAAGTTGTTTTAAAACACAATCTGCTTTAGTTCCAACAAAAGTAGGGTCTTTAATAATTTCATTAACAAAATCCACCTCGCCACCAGCTATCCAAGCCTCAATGGCAAGTTTTCCAAAGGCTTTAGCCACTA